>CASGDV010000001.1 GCA_949300335.1 uncultured Bacteroidales bacterium
TTATTCGGAGTTATTTCATAGATTTGCCGGAGACTTGGCGGGAATTTCCCCGTTCCGATATATTGCCGGACGGGCATTCCGTTCTTGAATTATTCGTTATATGGAAGACTTGAGATTGGGAAACGGATATGATGTCCATCGTCTGGAGGCGGGACTGCCTCTTTTTCTATGTGGTATAAAAATTGAGGGTCCGCTGGGCTGTGTCGCCCATTCCGACGGTGATGTTGCCATACATGCCCTCTGTGATGCCTTGCTGGGCGCACTGGCTCTCGGGGACATAGGCAAACATTTTCCGGACACATCCGACGAGTTCAAGGGAATCGACAGCAAAATACTTCTGTTCAGAACTGTCAAACTGGTCAAGGGGCTGGGGTACAGGGTAGGCAATGTGGATCTGACAATCTGTCTTCAGAAACCGAAACTGTCGTCATATGTCTCTCTGATGAGGGTGACTTTGGCGGGAATACTCGAGATACCTGTCACTTCCGTTTCCGTGAAGGCAACGACTACCGAAAAGCTTGGATTTGTGGGGCGTGAAGAGGGATGTGCCGTTTATGCGACAGCCGTAGTTATCAAGTAGACTGATGCGGATTGCAATTTTGGACAGTCTTGGTTATATTTGCAAGGAATCAGGTTGAATTATGGGTTTTAATTTTGAATTTTTCGGAAAACAGGAACACAGGGTGTTCAATTACAGACCGAGGTACTATGATGCTGAAAAAGAGGCATTGAAAGAGAAGTTCGGTCATGTTGACGGGACGAAAGACAAGGAGCCTTATTCTCCGGGCGTTTATATCAAGGGCAGTTTCAGGGATGGAAACTATCAGAAGACAAGGACGACCGGAAGATATCAGCGTATTGTAGGCATCGTGGGACTTCTTCTTGTGTTCGGCATTTTGTACATGATATTGAAATTCTATTCGATGCTATAGGGTGTACAGATCAGGAGGGACGGATGGATATAAAGATTTTACCGAGTAATATTTCGAATGTCATTGCTGCCGGAGAGGTGGTATTGCGGCCGTCTTCGGTAGTTAAGGAACTCATGGAAAATTCCGTAGATGCTTCTGCCGGCCAGATAGATGTCATCATACAGGATGCGGGCCGTACCATGATCAGAATCATAGATAACGGATGCGGAATGTCACCGGATGATGCCGTAATCTGTTTCGAACGGCATGCGACTTCTAAACTCTCTACGGTTGATGACCTTATGAATATCTCCACATTCGGTTTCCGCGGGGAGGCGCTTGCTTCCATAGCGGCAGTTTCCGAGGTAACCTTGCGCACGAGGCAGGCTGCAAACGAATTGGGCTGCGAAGTCCTAGTTGCAGATTCCAGGCAGCTGTCAGCGGAAGAGGTCGTGACGCCGGTCGGAACGAATATCTGTGTAAGGAACCTGTTCTACAATGTTCCGGCCAGAAGGAAACATCTGAAATCGGACAATGTGGAGTTCAAACATATCGTGACTGAATTTACACGTGTTGCTTTGACGAGGCCCGATATAGGATTCAAACTCTCGCACAACGGGAAGGATATTTTCGTTCTCGCTCCTGCAAAATCGCTCAAGTTCAGGATACAGGATCTGCTCGGGAGCGGTGCAGTTAATGAAATCGTTGATATGCATGCGGAGACTTCCGTAGTCAGGCTTTCGGGCTATGTCGGAAGGCCCGATCTGGCGAAAAAGACTTTGGGCAACCAGTTCTTTTTTGTCAACGGCAGGTTTTTCAAAAGTCCTTACATGCACAAGGCCGTGATGAAGGCTTACGAGAATCTGGTCCCGGACGGTGCCGTGCCGTCATATTTCATATATTTCGAAGTCGATCCCCATACAATCGATGTAAATGTAAGTCCTACGAAAACCGAAATTAAGTTTGAAGAGGACAACGTTATATTCCAAATACTTTTCGCTGCAGTGAAGGAAGCCCTTGGAAAGAATTCTTTCGGTGCAAGTATCGATTTCGACCGGGAGGGAGTTCCCGACATTCCTGTATTCAGCAAGAATTTCGAAGCCTTTCATCCTGTCAGAGAGCCTCAGATAGGTGTTGATCCTGCATATAATCCGTTTGACAATGACGGATTCCCGTCAGAACCTTTGTCTTTCGTCAACAACTATCAGACCCGCGGCGGCTATCAGCAGGACAATGATTTTCTACCGGACAGTAATTCCCGTTCCGAAGACGTGGCCGGAACCGATTCGTCAGGCAATCATTCCGGGATGGGAACTTCGGCTTTCATCGACAGAAGGGATGATTACGGGAAACTGTTTGAGGACAAGATTCTTCCTTCGAGACAGATTCTGCTGTTTCAGGGAGTTTATGTGATTATGCCTGTCATTTCAGGACTGATGTTCATAAATGTCAGAAAAGCATATGAGCGGATTCTTTACGAAAAATTTTTGGGCATATTGTCTTCGGGCACTCATGGAACCCAGGTATCGCTCTTCCCTGTAACCGTCAATGTTGGCGTCGGTAACATGCTTCTTTTTACGGAGCATGCTGAAATGTTGTCTTCTCTGGGATTTGACATATCTCCTTTCGGTAATGACACGATAGTCGTGAACGGAGTGCCGGAAGGTTTTTCTTCAGAACCGGGAAAAGTACAGGCCATGGTGGAAGACCTGCTCCTTGCCCTGTCCGATGATTCCGTTTCCGTATCGGTAAACATGTATTCGGCAATGGCGGAACGTTTTGCTAAACTCGGAGCATTGAATTCCGATCCGCTCCGGTCCCAGACAGAGGCGCAGGCGCTTATAGATTCTTTGTTCTCATGCGGGAATCCGGAATTCACCCCTTCAGGGCGCAAAGTAGCGATGATAATTTCAAAAGACGATATAGACAAGAAATTTAATTGAAAACGAAATGTATTATTCTTCAAATGGAGGCGGCTTTTTTGCTTCGGTACCTCCTGTGACCAAAAACATAATAATAGTCAACGTTCTCATAATGATAATGACTGCTCTGGACAGGAGCGGCTTCATGTATGAGACCTTTTCCCTTTTCTATCCGGGATCTCCGCTGTTCAAGCCATGGCAGATAGTGACGCATATATTCATGCATGGCGGATTCTGGCATTTGTTCTTCAATATGTATACCCTGTTCTTTTTCGGTGTGACTCTCGAGAGAATATGGGGCCCGAAGAAATTCCTTCTGTTCTATTTTGTTACGGGAATCGGAGCTGCTCTCCTGCACATGCTGACACAGTATATACAAGTTCAGGTATATATGAATGAAATAGCAAACGGGTCGGCTGCTGCAGCGACTGCAATCCATGATCTGATGCGGACACCTACAGTTGGTGCTTCAGGGGCTGTCTATGGCGTTCTCCTTGGGTTTGCCATGCTGTTCCCGAATTCTGTCCTTACACTGCTTTTCCCTCCGGTAAGTCTCAAGGCCAAATGGATGGTTATTATATTCGCGGCAATCGAACTGGTTACAGGAGTGTTCAGCATAGGAGGCGGTATCGCCCATTTCGCACATCTGGGAGGAATGCTATTCGGTCTGCTTCTGATTTTGTACTGGAAAAAGAAATACCGTCTCTATAAATATGAATGATGTTTTATGGGCAAGAACAGGTTTTTCGGAATAACTTCAAGGTTTCTGATGATCCTCGCAGCCGGTTTGCTTCTGCTGTCCTATCTTTCGGCAGTGATTGATCCGGCAAGGTTCTGGTTCATGTCGTTGTTCGGTCTTCTTTTTGTTCCTCTGGCCCTGCTCAATCTTTTCCTTCTGGTATGGGCTGTCAAAAGGCGCTCCCGTACGGTATTCATACCTCTTGTGATTCTGTTGCCGGCGATTTTCTGTATCGGACGCTATGTGCAGATGTCTTCCAAAGACATTGTTCCCGAAGGAGGCCGGGAACTGTCAGTCATATCCTATAATGTAGGCCGTTTTGCACTGAGCTCGAAAGACAGCGGGATATCGGGGATAAACCAGTGTACCGATTCCGTGCTTGCTTTTCTGAAAAAAAAGGATGCTGATATCATCTGCCTGCAGGAATTCTATGTAAGAAACACATCTGAAATCAGATCGTACCTTACGAAAAAGTTCAAGGGATATTATGCCGAATACTATATGTTCACTTCCCCGAGCGGCAGCTACGGAAATGTGACGCTTAGCCGTTTCCCTGCAACAGGCAAGGGACGCATTGAATTCGAACGAAGTTCCAATCTTGCGTTTTATACCGATTTCAAGGTCGGGGAAGAGCGCTTCAGGGTCTACAACTGCCATTTTGAGAGCTATAACATTTCACTGTCCGGAATAGTGAAGGCTTTGGGGGCAGAGAGTTCCACGATATTCAAGGAAACCGGAGCAAAGATGCGTTCCTCCATAATAAGGCGTCCGAGACAGGTTGACAAGGTGATAAAAAACATAGAAAACTGTTCTCTGCAATCTGTTGTATGCGGTGACTTCAACGACAATCCGATGTCTTATACCTATCACAGGCTGAGCAGGGGAAAGGCAGATTCCTTCATGGAGGCCGGACACGGATTCGGTGCAACCTATTCGTATTTGTGGCCGATGCTTCGCATTGATTATATTCTGTATCCGGAATCATTCAGGGTATTGGCTCATGAAACATTGAAAGTAGGTTATTCGGATCATTATCCGGTAATCACAAAAGTGGAGATTTAATTTTTTATTGATATGGATGAAGTTTTACAAAAGGCTGTAAAAACACTGAAGGAAGGGGGAATCATACTCTATCCTACGGATACAGTCTGGGGATTGGGTTGTGATGCCACCGATCCGGCCGCAGTCGCGAAAATATTTGATATAAAGCAAAGGTCAGACAGCAAATCCCTTGTCCTTTTGGCCGACGGTCTCGACATGATAGGCCGGTATGTCAGGCAAATTCCTGAAATTGCGTTGCAACTGGTTGAGGTGAATGACAAACCGATGACGATAATCTATCCGGATGCGTATGCCTCGAAGGCTCCCGAGGCCGGAAAGACTGTTGAGGCAGACAGATATCACCTGGCCTATAACACCGTGGCCGCGGACGGAAGTGTCGGCATCAGGATTCCCATGATGGATTTCTGTATTGAAATGGTGAAGATGTTCGGCCGTCCCGTTGTCTCAACTTCCGCAAACATATCAGGGCGCCCGACTCCGGCATCCTTCTCCGATATTTCCGAAGAAATAAGAAATGCAGTTGACTATATAGTCGATCCATCCCTTGAAAAATACTCTTCGGGAAAGGCCTCTTCGATAATAAAGGTCGGAATGGATTCCGAAATAACTATCATCAGAGATTGATGTGTTTAAGGTATACTGCTTCGGTTGCAGTAAGTGCGGCTGTTTCCGTCCGAAGTCTTGATTTTCCCAGATGTACGGGGATGAAACCGGCATTCAGTGCCTCGAATGCTTCTTCTTTGGAAAAATCTCCTTCCGGTCCTATCATTATTATTATCTTGCCGGATTTGCCGCTGTCCAGTGCATCCGTTATGGATATGCGGGGATGCTTTTCATCTTCGAAACAGTAGGCCATCAGTTTCAGGGCGTCGTTTTCCTCATGCGATATCCGGCGGATAAAGTCGGTGACCGTGACGGCATCGTCGCATAAGGGAATCTTCGCTTTCAAAGACTGTTTGGATGCGGAGAGCAGGATTTTTTCCGTTCTTTGTTTCTTGAAAACCTTCCGCTCCGAATGCTCTCCGATCAGCGGTGTAATCCTGTCGATACCGATCTCGCACGCTTTTTCCGCAAACCATTCGAATCGGTCCTGATTTTTTGTCGGGCATACGGCCATCCAGAGATTGTACGGGTGTCCGCCCCATTCCGGTGTGCTGTCCTTTATCCTGGCAGTTACTTCTTTCGGGGAATCGGACAAGATTTCAGCGGAAAACATGTTTCCGTTGCCGTCTATTACATTTATCATATCTCCGGACCTGTGCCTGAGAACCTTTATGCAGTGCCAGGATTCTTCCTGCCCGAGCCGGCATATCGGACCGTCGATATATTCGGAGTAGAAGACAATCATCTTTTTTTTTGCAAATATAGGATAAAGCTGATTATTATTTTGTAAATTTGGCAGGTTTCAATTCAGAAACCTATTTTGCTTATTTATACTTGCCGATGAAAAGATATGTGTCATTGGATGTCATGCGGGGACTGACGGTCGCATGTATGATTCTTGTAAACAATCCCGGCTCATGGAGTCATGTTTTCCCTCTTTTAAGGCATGCGGAATGGGTGGGCTGTACCCCTACGGATCTGGTTTTCCCGTTTTTCGTGTTCTGCATGGGGGCGGCCATGGCTTTTTCTCTGCAGAAGTATCAGTCTGCGGGAAAGGCTGCCTTGAAAATCTTCAAGAGAGGGATTGCCATATTTCTGGTGGGCCTGTTGCTGAACATGTTTCCTTTCAACTCTGGTGGGACCGACTGGGGGAAGTGGTTCGGTGAAATCCGTATTTTCGGAGTCCTTCAGAGAATAGCCTTGTCATATATTCTTGCCGGCCTTCTTGCTCTGTGGCTGAAAAAACCTCTGAAACTCTTGGCGGCCATTGCTGTGCTGTCCGTTATCCATACATTCATCCTTGTCCGGTTCGATACCGGACTCGCGGATTTCATGCTTGAAGGAAATGCCGCGAGCAAGATAGATATTGCTGTCATCGGTGAATCACATCTCTACCATCAGTACAGGTTTTATGACGGAACTCCTGCCGCTTTTGATCCCGAAGGACTTCTGGGCACTCTTACAACGGCATGTACGGCTCTCATAGGTTTCCTTGCCGGTTCCATGATACGCCGCTCTTCGGCAAGGTATGCCTCCGCATCCGAACGGACTGAAAAAGATTCTCCTGTATGGGTCGTTTCCAGAATATATACTTATTCCGTACTGTGCCTCGCATTCAGTCTTATCCTTTCGATATGGATACCGGTAGGGAAACCCCTGTGGACGGTTTCCTATACCTTTTATTCGGCAGGATGGGCTCTTCTGGTCCTTGCCTTCTTTTCATATTTCATAGATGTACTGAATGTCGAAAAGCCTTTTGTCCCTTTGAAAATGTTCGGAATGAATCCGCTCTTCCTGTACGCTTTGTCCGTAGTCCTGTCCAAGACCATAATTTCGGTAATCGGATGGACCCCGGCTTCCGTATTCGGAGGCAATGAATGCATGTCGCTTCTTTATGCACTGCTGTTTGTACTTCTGCATTTCGTTGTCGCGGCAGTGATGTATTCCAGAAAGATATTCATCAGATTGTAATATGTATATCGGATTGATTTCAGATACGCACGGGCGTTTTGATCCTCAGTTCAGGGAGTTTCTGATGCCTGTCGACGAAATATGGCATGCCGGTGATTTCGGCGGAGGATATTCCACGGCTGCTGCCATCGCTTCGTTCAAACCTCTGGTCGGTGTCTGCGGCAATTGCGACGAGAGAGGACTCCTGTTCGATTATCCGTTGTTCAGATTTTTTGAAAGGGAAGGCATGAAAATTCTGATGACGCATATCGGAGGTTATCCGGGGCATTATGATTATCACGCCTTGCAGATTATAGAGAAATACAGACCGGACATATTCGTATGCGGGCATTCGCATATCCTAAAGGTTGTCAGGGATACGAAACGCAACATGATTGTAATAAATCCCGGGGCTGCAGGCATACAGGGATTCCATCTGGTCCGTACCGCATTGCGCTTCAGAATCCGGAACGGACAAATGAGCGATATGGAAGTGTTTGAACTTGACCGGTGACGGTTTGGCGGATGATGAATTTTTTATACCTTTGCGGAATGTTGATATACGGAGAAATCAACTTTTTGTTTAAATTAAAGCGATATAATTATGAATTTAAGAGTAGTCAAGAAGGACATCGAGTATTTTGTCGGGGAATTCATAGATGACTGTACCTTGTTTGTGGCATTGAATCCGCATAAGGATTCAGAAGAGATATCAGGAATCATTGACGAGGCTGTGGATCTTTACAACGATCTGAAAGCCAGGTCAAATCATCCTGAAGGAAACAAAAAGGCATACTATAACTCTCTCAGGAAAGAGATGTTCGAGAAAATAGACGCTCTGTGCGAAAAGCTGAGCGCAGCAGTGTCTAAGTAGCAGACGGGAAAAGGCCTTTATTCGGCAAGATGTTTTTCCCAGGCCCAGGCGGCGGCGAGAGTATCTTCAATACTTCTTTCCGCCGCCCATTTCAATTCTCTGTTGGCCAGACTGGGGTCTGCCCATATGGCGGTAACATCTCCGGCGCGGCGTTCGGCAAACTTGTAGTTCAGTTTTATCCCGTTTACTTTTTCGAATGCTGTCACAAGTTCATATACGGAAACAGGACGTCCTGTGCCGATGTTGAAAATTTCATAATCCTTCTTCATTTTCCCGTCAAGCATTCTTGATACGGCCGCTACATGGGCTTTTGCAAGATCCACAATGTCGATGTAGTCTCTGAGACATGTCCCGTCCGGAGTCGGATAGTCGTTGCCGAATATGCTGAGACATTCCCTTTTGCCTATGGCTGTCTGCGTAATGTATGGTACAAGGTTATTCGGTACACCGCGCGGCAGTTCTCCTATGAGAGCCGATGGATGTGCTCCTATGGGATTGAAATATCTCAATGCAATTCCCTTGACCGGACCGTTCTTTCTCGTTCCGGGAAACATGGATTCCCCGTATGATTTTGCGGCGGAGACGACGTCTCTGAGTATATCTTCACAAATCTGTTTGGTGTTTCCATAAGGAGAAGTTGCACTCTGCCTCGGAGAATCCTCGGTGACAGGGAGTTTGTCTGTTTCTCCGTACACTGTTGCCGAAGAAGAAAAAAGGATGTTGCATCCTCCGTGGTTCTTGCCGGCTTCAAGGATATTAAGGAACGAGTCCAGATTGTTGCGGTAATATTTTATCGGTTCGGCAACAGATTCCCCCACTGCCTTGAATGCGGCAAAATGTATTACGGCATCTATCCGGTATTCATCGAAAAGGCGGAATACGGCATCACGGTCGCAACAGTCTATCTTTATGAAAGGTATGTCTTTCTTACCTGTTATAGCCTTCACTCCTTCAAAGCATGTCATGTCGCAGTTGGAGAGATTGTCTGCAACGATAACATTGTATCCTGCCTGAATCAGTTCTACAGTCACATGACTTCCTATGTATCCGGCTCCTCCGGATACCAAAACATTCTTTGTCATAATCGGATTTTCTATTTGAAGTAAAGTTATACAAAAAATATTACTTTTGTCCGTTCACTGTTATTAATTTGATATGTTTCGTCGATTTTTGTCATTTCTCATGGTGATTTCCGGTACAGTGCTGTATGCTCAGCCATCCGGAAACAGTACGGATGTCTTGCGTGATAAACTGGATATTATGCTTTCTTCCGAACCTTTGTCGGGAGCATCCGTGGGATTCTGTGCGATATCCGCCGACGGACGTGAACTGGCCGGATACAATACCGGCCGGAATATGATACCGGCGTCCAATATGAAACTGGTGACTACTGCAATTGCAATGCATTCTCTGGGAAGCGATTTCAGATTTGAAACAAAAATCGGTTATTCCGGGACTGTCGGTGATGACGGAGTCCTTGACGGCAACCTGTATATCATCGGAGGCGGGGACCCTACACTGGCTTCTTCCGATTCAATAGCCTTCCCTTTGGAGGAAATCTTTGCCGAATGGAAAAGTTTTCTGGATGAACGGGGGATACGGAAGATTGACGGATTTGTAATAGGGGACGGCAGATATTTTCAGGGAATGCGTGAAGAGGAATCCTGGCTGTGGGCCGATATAGGTACGTATTACGGAACGGGGGTTTCGGGCCTGCAGTTCTATGAAAATGTCAAGGATTTCAAGGTTTCCCCTGGAGAAAAGGCCGGAGACAGTATTTCAATAGTTCAGGCTTATCCGTCGACACCTTGGATGCGGTACAGATATGACTGTTCGACGGGAAAACCCGGGACCGGAGATGAATTGTATATGTATACTTCGGATCTTTCTCCTGTAGCCGAGATAAGGGGAACTTTTGCTGCAGGCAAGGCTGCAAAGACAATCCGGTGCAGCAATAAGTTTCCGGAATATACATGCGCATATTATTTTACTGAATATCTTTCTTCAAAAGGTCTGGCATGTTCTGGAGGTCCGGCCGATATCGGCGGCCTGTCAGGAATGGAACCGGAAGCTGAACTGGAAATAATAGGTTCCACATATTCTCCCGAACTTTCAAGAATCGTATATGAAACCAATCATGCCAGCAACAATCTCTTTGCGGAGACCTTGTTCAGGACGATAGGGAGAGAGTATAGCGGTGACGGATCATACGATGCTTCTTCAGCGGCATGTTCTTCCATTATCAGGGAACTGATGCCTGAAAGTCCGTGCGGTTATCCCAGAATAAAGGACGGCAGCGGCCTGTCTCGGCAGAATTATGTGTCGCCAATGTTTCTCTGCCGCTTTCTCGAAGCTATGATGGACTCTCCTGCCTTCGGTGATTTCGTGGCAACCCTTCCTCATCCCGGCAGCGGAGGTACATTGTCATTCGTAATGAAAAACAGTCCGGAGTCAGTGAAGCGCCGCCTGTGTGTGAAAAGCGGAAGCATGGACGGTGTCAGATGTTATTCCGGATACGTTATCCCGTCGGAAGGAACAAAAGAAAAGACCATTATCTTTTCGATAATGGTCAATAACTGTGATGCTCCTTCATGGAAAGTCCAGCAGCTGCTGGACTCGCTCATGGCATCCGTCGCTTCGATGAACTGAGGATGTTATCTTCCGTATTTGGAGCCCAGCATGAATGTCGCACCGAATCTTGCGTTCATGCAGAACCGGTCTACAGGCAGGAACTGCGGAGTGAATTCCAGATATGTGTAGTCACTTCCAATATAGAAATCTACTCCTCCTCTCGGTGAGAATTCTATCATCCATCCTATGCTCCTTGCAATATTCAGGAATGAATAATTGACTCCGAGATTGAACCATTTGGACGGAGTGAGGTTGTATGCCAGCGTGAGTTCGTTCGATACCCTGCGGTAAGCAATCTTGTTCGAGTAAAGCAGTCCGACGCTCATGAGATTTTTCAGGAAAGGCATTTCCGCACCAAGATAAATTCTCGGGCCGGTGCTGACTTTCAGTTTCCCGTCCGGAGTAATTTGCTCGAAGTTTGCAATGTTCATGAATTCATCCATGATTTCTTCAAGATTTGCTTGGAAATCATAATCCTCGAATGTCATTCCGGTAAATCCGCTGAACTCGGCACTGCCGGCAGACTGGAAACTCTGAAGATATTCCGTGTTGTAGAACATGCCGCCAAGGTCGGTTATGGATGCAGATAAAGTCAGTCCGTCAAGCAGACAGCCTATGTTCATCACGTATTCTGCTCCGAAGTCGAATGCGAATCCCAGGCCAGCGGGAGCTATGCTGGAAAGGTCGGTATTGTAACCGAAATCCGTATTTTCCGATGGAAGGGTAACGTCAAGAAATGATGCGGCGATATTGCCATTGGCTTTCGCATCGACCATCCATTTGTCCTGACTCATGTATATTCTGGCTTCATCCAGTCTCATTCCGATATGCTCGACACCTAACAGGAATTTGAATTTCATACCTACGTTAAGACCAGGCACCAGATCGGAAAGATTCCTTGAATATCCTAATGAGGCCTGGATTGCCGATGTCTGGTAAATGTTGAACCTGTCAAGATAATATTCCTGGCTTGAACTTGACATGCCCTGCTTGGTCATGAGAAACAGGTCCCTCGGTATGTCAATCTGTGCATCGACCTTGAGCCCGAGATTGAAATTCCAGAACGAGTTTTTGCCGCTGTAAAAACCGAAACTGAACAGGTCAGTGTCGAACTCCATGTCTATATAAGGTTTTTTTGCAAGATTTCTGGAAAATTCTTTCAGGGTCACGTTTTCATTCAGGTAGGAATACAATTCTCCGTTTTTAGGATAAAGGAAATCCGATATTCCCATATTGCTGTATAATCCGACACCGGTAGTTCCTATTACCGGAATGGAAAAATAATTGGCCCTGGGTGTGAATGCCGGATTCATCCTGTTTCTGTACAGGGAATTCTCCATGAAATAACTGCTTTTCAAGGCCTGGCCGTTTGCTGTAGGCATGATCCCGGCGAGCAGGACCAGCAATGCTATGATATGTTTGTTTTTCATTTCAGTTCTGATTGTTTTCATCGTTAGACATCATTTCATCAAGGTCAAGAGTGATACCGCCGGGAACCATGATTTTGATTTCCGCCTGTACGTAGGACTCTTCAGTGATAGGGATGCCGGCACTGTTTCCGGATGTAGCCGAGAAATCTAGCTTGAGTTTCTTCAGATCGCCTATTTTTTCCCTGTCGGCAGGCACTATCTTGATTCTCAGAGGAGTTGTTGCCGCAGAACCGTCCGAATTGCATGCATTGATTGTCTGTGATGCTGTTTCTCCAAGCATGATTATATTGTTATCTCCATCCAGAGGAGTTATGACCATATTCATCTGGAGAGGAAGCGAGCTTGTTACGGAACCGAAGATCATTACTTCTCCTTTCTTGAGCATCTGTCCGACGATGTCAGGCATGTTTTCCAGAGTATCGCTCAAGCTGATATCGAGATCCTCTCCGAAAGACATCGGCACGACGAAATCGTAATCAACACTGAGAGTATATGTTTCCATAGGTTCCACTATGCAGTCCGTTTCCGTGTCGGTGGATGCGTTCATTGTGAATCTTATTTCATCCGGAATTTTGGATATCAGTTTGTTGAGATCCGCCTGAACAAAAGTATAGTCATTCGGACAGCCTTCTCTGTTCTTACCGATCCAGAAAGTGGTCGTTACAGTTTCCTGTGCCGACGGAGACCCCGGTATCGAAAGCATGAATTCAATGCTCTTGCTGTTGTCACCAGCCCCGTTGAAATAAGGTGTTATGCTCATTGTGCCATCGAGAGGAATACCGGCATTTGTCTTTACGCTCAGTATCAGATGAGGGTCAGTAAAATCAAGGGTAAAGTTTTCGCCTTTCATGAAGTCAGGCAGGTCATCTAGTTTGATGTTCTCTTCCATACCTTCGATCTTGTAATCTACTTTGCCCGTTATCTTCTTTATCTGGATGTCAGCGATGCTTATGTTTATGGCAGCTTCCATGTCGGCAGCCGCTATTTCAGACAGATTAACCGTCGGATTTACCGCATATGCCTTTCCTTCAACAGAGATGTTTCCTGTCAGATCTTCCTTTTTCGAGAAATCGAAACCGGAAAGCATGATTTTCGAAACTCCTATCGGATCTATGGCAATCTTGCCGTCGCGGAGAACTCCCTGTATTTTCAGAATGCCGTCCTGTACACGCGAATCGCTTTCATCCAGAACAATTTCTTCAGGCAATCTCACGGCCAGATCAAGATTTATATCCGTGCCGAGATCAGGCAGTCCGGAAATTCCGATTCCAATGTCTGCCCGAACATTGTCCATTTCAATATCCGTAATGCTCAGCAGTTCTTCAGGAAAATCTTCGGCTTTCATTATGGTGACCGTCTTTTCCTGAGTCATGTCGATGCTGAATTCGTCGAATGAAATTTCGCTGACCGTGATGTCAGGAACTGTTGCGGTTATGGATGCTTCGGAACCTGCAAGGGATTTCAGGTCTTTTCCGGAAACCTGACCGGAACCGATTCCTATTGATCCGGTTGCTTTGATTTCGCCGCTGATATAGTATTTGCCGGAAGTTTCATCGAACACCGGGTCAATTATGAAGTAATCTACAGGAAGTGAAATCCTTTCAGGAATATTTCCTGTCATGAATACGGTGCCGGATTTGGTGTCAAGGCTGAAGTCGGGACTGTACGTTTCCTTGAACTTTATGAATTCAGGAAGACTGAACGTCACGCCGTTTGAGCCTGTGCTGAAATTCAGACTACTTTCCGGCATCGATATATCTATCGTCAATTCCGGATTCCCTGCAGGAACAGCCTTTATTGTTCCCATGTCGGATTTGAAATCGAAGTCGAAGCGCATTGTGCTCGGTTCCATCTCGATATCCCTTGACAGTCTGTCGATATCCAGAACGTAGTCGTCTATTCCCAATGAGGATGTGACATTTACGGCGAATGCACCGTCATCTCCCTGCGTGACAGGAAGGTCGCTTGTCTTTATCCTTCCGCCGGCTGTAATGTCTGTCTGGATTCCGATTTCTCCGTTGTAAGAGATTATGCCGTTTGCGGAAGCCGGAGGAGTGAAAGATTTTACTATGACATCAGTGGAGAATCCTTTAGAAATATCCACTCCGGAATATGTTATGCTTCCATCCGCAGCTCCTTCCACTTCCAGTTCCTCAGGGAATGTCAGAGTGAGTTTGTCCAGGGTCATGTCCAGACCGGGAATGTCGAGATTTTCAGGCTTGATGCTGATGTTGATTGCCGAGCTCCGGGTGAAGTATATCTTCTCGATGCTGTTCACGCCTTCAGGCATGGAAATATCTTCGACGGTCACAGGACTGCTGCCATTCTCGTTGATTGAAATGTTTTTGATGTCCATGGTTATCGAACCTATGGCAGTATCGATATATTCGATGCGGATATCGAAAGAAACGCCTCCCGAGTAGTTTTTCAGCGTACCTACAGTCGTCGACGGATTTCCGGAGATCCCGATGGAACCGGATAGTTCTACCTGTCTGCTGACAGACAGTTTCCCGTTTATCCATTCGGACGGGTCGATGTTTACGGAACTCAGGTAAAATTCGGATGTTGATGAATAACCGTTATTCTGGTCGAGCACGAAATTATCCTTGTTCAGATGAAGGATGCCGGTCCCGTCGTCGAACCTGAGGATTGATGACAGATCCAGAGTGAGGTCCGGAACAAAACTTCCCTGGGTCAGGAATGAATTTTCGGTAGTTATTGAGATTCTTACTCTTGAATTGTCGGTCAGAATTATTTCCGAAATGTTGGAAACGTTCTCCGACATGGAAGCTGATATTACGACCGTATTGGAAACGGAAGGAATGTTACAGTATTTCCCGTTCAGTTCCGACAGGCTTATGACCTTGTCGTCCTCTCCTCCGATCAGTTTCGCCCAGTCGGGAACAGTGAACAGAGTTCCTGTATTGGAGTTCATTGAAGGTAAATCAAGTTCGAAATTCGAAGCTTCTCCGGCATATTCCCATATTCCAGTCTGATATTTCCGGCTCTCGGTGATTTCCGGGACCTTTATGTCCGCTGTCAAATCCTGTGTGTCGAAGCTGAAGGTTTTGCTGTAAGAAGAACCGGCCATAGAATAGTCGTCTTCGCTAATCTGATCGGTTTCCACCGGAATAGTCTCGTTTACCGCGACATCGGGGATGTTCAGCATGGAGGACAAATCCGGCATCTGGTCGTCCAGATTGACCTTGTCATTGAGACGGAGTGCGTAGACCCCTCCTTCTATTGTCTGCAATATCTCGTCGTCGAGATCGGCGACCAGACTCTTGAGTTTCAATTGTTCGGTCGTTCCCAGAGGAAGTGCGAGGGAATCACCGCCTACAGTGATTTCCTTGTTGATTTGAGTCAGATCGTATTCCTGATTGATGCAGGAGAACGGTATGGCTCCGGTCAAGATCAGGCATGCGATTGCTTGGATTTTTGTAAAATCAATCTTCATCGTTAGAAATTTATATGTTATATTCACTAGTGTCCAATAAAATTTAAAACTTAAAATCAAATTGAAGTTGAACAGTCTCATCATCCGCGTCCTCGATAGTTTCGGAACCTTTGAAAAGGTCTCTGATGGAGGTTTTGTCGGTCAGGACTCTGCTCAGTACTC
>CASGDV010000002.1 GCA_949300335.1 uncultured Bacteroidales bacterium
CGGAAGCCGAAGCTGTTGTCGCTGAACTGACGTTCATAAATGGGACTCAGTATCTGGCTGATGGCTTGTTGGATTACTCTGTCCACCACCGTCGGGATACCAAGCGGACGTTTCTTGCCGTTATCCTTCGGTATTTCCACACGGAGGACGGGATTCGGGCGGTATCTGCCCGATTTTAAGGATTCCACGAGTTCATCTTTATGTCCTTTCAGATAGCCGCCCAATTCCTCGGTTGACAATCCGTCTACTCCACCTCTGCCGTGGTTGCGCTTGACCTGCAGGTATGCACGGTTAAGGTTGTCCGGCGAGAGGATGAACTCAAGTAGGTTTCCCCGTTCAAATTGCACTTCCTTGAGGTTGTTTTCAGTCATGTCCATGAAAGTCTGCACCCCCTCATAGCCTTCGCATTCCGTGCTATCCTTTTGAGGGCGGCTATCCTTTGACATCGGTATTTTCTGCATTCTTCCCTTCATGAAGTGACATTCATTTACTACTCAATTGACTAATGGTTCAGCCCTTCCCCAAGATGAGTAGAAAAAAAACTCGGGTACTATGGCGTCTGCTGACTTCTCATGGCACGCTTTACTCCGTACTTCGGAAGTTAATCCTCCACACGTCCATGAGACCTCCCCAGTTAAGGACACCCTCTTTCCATCTTATACCTGCTTGATTTACTTAGGGCATTTCCGTATAGCTATCGGACTTTGATTTGTTATGTAATCTCATCCATGCCCATTAGCCTTATATCAAGTTTCTGTGCGTCAGGCCAGATGTTCGCCGCCGGCTTCCTTCAGATTCCACCTCGCGATGGACACCCTTGCCCTTGGCTATACACTTCCCGCTATCGGGCGTGTTACGGACTCACACCGATTAGAGAATGTTCGTGCTGGGCGAACAACAAGAAAGCCAACCCAAAATTACTTTTGAGCTGGCCCCTTTTGGGATATTATTCCGGAGATTCAGCCGGATTGGAAAAGTATAAGAATCCGCAGTCTGATTTTAGTCCATGAGTATCTTTGCCGCGACGGCAAAATATCTGTCAAATATCAGATGTGAAACCGATCCAGCCATTTGAATCAGGATAAAATTCCGAATATGAATGTATTACCAGATATTCTGCTCCGGTATTATAAAGATACGGAAGAGTTGCCTGAACAGGCCTCAACGGATTGGTAAGTCCGGTTTTCTCTACATCGCAGATAATGAAATCCGGTCCGAATGAATTCATATATGCCTTTTTTCTCTCATCATTCCATCTTTCGCCGTCATTGATATAATCTTTGATTTCATACAGTTCAATTCCATATCCCCATGAGTAAGGCTGCATCGCCGAGCACACCACCAATGACGGTATATTATGAAAATCTGGAGTTATCCAATCTTCATGGGACCAGTCTATGATGACAAAAGCCTCGCTTCCGGCAGCTGAATTCTTGTAGGAAAGCATGCCGCCCAGAGCTGCATGCTGGAAGATATCAAGATAAAAGGCCTGACCTGACTCATAATATTCTCCGGAATGAATATTCCTGATTCTTCCTTTGAGTTTGCATGGTCCGGAAGGATAGGCAGCCTCTTCGCCTCTATATAATTCCATAGTCAGTCTGTCTACCGCCTGTTTAAGGAGAATTTCCTTTTCAACCGGAGTACCTGAGCCGTCATACATGCGCCATGAACATGATGATGAGTTCACAGTCATCGGGAACTCAAATTTCGAAGTCCTGGACGGATCAACCAAAGTATAGGAGTCTATCCTTCCCAGATGCCTTGATACCTCGAAAGGATCGGAAACGGAAACAGAGGCACGGGCAGGTTTCACGCTGGATGAATATGGCGTCGCCACCAAATAGTCGAAACCGTCGAATATTCTGAATTCCTGAAGACTTTCTCCGTAATTTTCCTCAAAAGTTTCTCCCGAGTCATTTACAAATTTTGCAAAGAACAAACAGTTGTCCTGACCGATATTGACAAAATCATTGAATGACAGTCCATAGTCCACTCCGAGCATCCGGTTGTAAAGCGCCTCATCGAATTCGCTTTCATCTATTATTTCTCCGTCTTCATCGGTATAATATACTGACGGATAGACTTCTGTTCCGTCAAGAGGAAGATTATAGTCATTTCTGTCCAGATTCAATTCCGGTGCCTTTACTTCCAATATTAGTTTTTTCTCCATAGTTCCGGTTTCATTGCTGACAGTAATCTCGGCAAGTCCGCTTTTCAGGCCGGAAATGGAGCATTTCCTCGAAGATGACAATCCGTCGGGATAAATGGCAATCACATCATCCCCAGCAGTCACCTCATATGATATTTTACGTTGTGCGTCTATACCGCTTACGGTAACATCTACAATCTGCGCAAGATAAAAATCTGTAATATCCTTGCTGAAATCAAGTTCGATGTCTCCCTGCACTTCATCCACATGAAGATTTACAGTATCGGACAGTGTTCCGTAACACGCCTGGATACTCAATGGAAAAACCCTTCCGGTTTCCGCACTCGGAGAAGCCGTGAATGTAAAGAGATTTCTGAGCCCGTCAAACATGTATGTCACTCCGGCATCCTGCATGGCTCTGTCCTCAAAAGAGTAAAGCCATGTCCGTCCATACATTCCGTATATATTGTTATACTGTCCGGATGGATTCCAGAACACCTCCACCTGTGTAGTCTCTCCGGCATAGATGCGATACTCCCCTTTTGAAAATCTGAGAATTCTGGTATCGGTCCAATCCTGTCCCCTGGTCACTTTCCAATTATCCCTGATATGCATTCCGTCCATAGTAAAGCCGAGGCGCAAATGGTAATGGACATTTCTTTTTACTGAAAAATCCTTTTTTGCGTCATCACCAAGAAAGAATCTGTAAATCAACGTACCTCCGAAACCGTTTTCCGGGCTGTCATACTCGGCCCTGAATTCCGCATATGTAAGCATTGATGAAATTCCCGCATCAATTCCGGCTGCTTCCAGACCTTCCGGCGTTTTCATGTATGGATCATCATTTCCAGGAAGAAGTTCACCCCAATTGTTTTCCGGGACATAAAATACAAACGTGGAGTCATCTGTATATCCGGGACGGACTCCCGTCCCCGGAGTTCCGTTCCAGTCTTCTATATTATCCATATTGAAATTTCCTTCTTCATCAGCCATAAGTTCGTCAGGCTCCAGTGCTTTCGAGCCATCCGGAGCAAAAGGCCTGAGAATACGGTTGCATTGCCTTATGACAAGGCTGACATTTCGGAAATCAGGAGTATATTTTCCTTCATATCCGGTTACTCCGGTATGATCCACCGTTACCGATACCTTCGCCATCAGTCTTTCCACAGCTATAGATGCCGTATGCTGCGACGGGACATAATCCCTGAGAACACCGCACATTGCGATACCGTTGGAGTTGATATCCGAGTATGACGGTACGGAATATTCAATCCTCTCCACATCTTTCACGTCCGAAGGCATTTCAATGTCCGGCATATTGACCAAAGCATAGATATCATAACGTTCCCCGGCGTCAAGCAGCATTTCCAGCGATGAAGCGTCTTTATAACTGCAAGACAGCTCCAGAGTGCCGTCCTTACGGTATGCGCCAATCACCACAGACGTGACTTTTGTCTCGATCCCGTCATCAAGAACGCTTCTTGTCAGATTGAAGCCGCGGTCAGACAGGATGAAGCTTACAGTAATCTCATCCCGGCATATACCGCCGTTTTCTATTTCAGCTGTACAGGCAATGCAGGCTATTATAATTGCCTGACATGCAACTTTCATGATTTTCCTCATATTTCCACATCCGTCATATGTCCTTCCCACGGAACAATTTCCACACTTATCCTTGCAGAAACATGATCGATATATACTACAATATCGTCAAGTTCATCCTTGTTCCAGTCAAAACCGGTTTCGGCAATCATTTCCCCAAGAAGGAAACGCTTTTCAACAGAACCGGCTTTCCTGTCAGTAAGATCCATTATCATGGAATTATCCTTCTGCCGCGGCACAATGACATGGTACCGTCCCTCTGAATCCTTTGATGCCTCTGCTTCGAATTTTCCGTCAATCGGAAGCAGACTGCGGATATTCCAGCCGGATACCTGTCCCGTAACCTTTATTCCGAAGGGATATTCCCCGTCTTCCGAACCAAGCAGTTCGAGTCTGATGACAGAATACTGTTTTTTCGCTTTCATATGACATACAGCCGTTTCCTCCGAAATATCTACAAAAGCCACATCTGCATAAAACTTGTCCGCATCAAATCCTACCGGAATAACAAGAGAGTCACCACCCAGAACGGAATTCCTGATACCGTTTGAAATAGAAATTGTCATTCCGCTCTTCGGAACCTTATATTTGACCTCTCTGACATCTGTTCCGATCTGTTCAGAAAGTTCATAGTTTCTGGCTGTCATTTTCACTGACACCGAATCTTCGCCGTTCAGGAATTCGGTTCCATCAATCATCAGAGACAAAAGACACGGGCATTCGCCCCTTTCCTCCTTTATGCATGAGCTGAAAACAAGAACCGTAATCCAAACCAATATTTTTTCATATGTCATATTTCCTCATATTTGTCCAGAGCCACTGTCCATGGTACTACGTCTATATTGAACGAGCATGTGGTAAATTCCACCGGTTCATATGGATTCAGGGAACCGGGTCTGGTTATATTCAAATTGTTTATGATATACCGGCAATTGCTTTTAATATTTTCTATCGCTATAGGATAATAGTACGTCACTCCGTCCAGCTCTGTTTCCACTACAAGAAGCGTTGCCCTTGGAGTCCACGATGCATTGGAAGATTTTTCAGCAGAATTAGGATAAGCATAGAATGTATGAACCACAGAATATTCTTTCTTATGCGTAATGACATAACCGATATTTCCATCATGGATGACTCCCTGAACAGGAAATGGATTTTCATCTTTGGAAAGTCTGTTGTACCATGAAGATGATTCAGCCGGCTCCGAATCCAGTCCATAATCGTTTATCCCCTGCACATTAAGCAGATAGACATCCGTTATCTTGAACTCCGAATCCTTATAACTGTCCGATGAAAATGAATTTGTTATTTTCTTCAATACTACGGAAGCTGCAATTCTTTTAACTGGAACAGTTATTTCCACTGTTGGAGTCGACAACGTCATGTCGGTACTTCCAATCATCTGCAGGGCGGAAACGGAATTGTCTGAAAGTGAGGTCGCACATGAAAGCAAATCCGTTTCCGAAGATACGCTGCCTCTGATATCAGGTGCATTTACGAGGGCATATATTCTTTTGGGACCCGATGAACACTTCATGGTAATACTGTGCTCACCTGTGAACGAACTTATTTCCAAACGGTTAGCATCGTCCGTTCTGAATACGTACACCTGAAGTGAGGTTACCTTTTCCTCATTGGATTCAGGTTGGGATGCAACCTTGGTTTCTTCTGCGCCACAAACTGAAATCTTCAGTTCCGCAATCTCGCCGGACTGGTTCGAGTTATCATGGATATGCGAAACCGGATCGCAGGAAAATAAGACAATCGGCAACAATGCCATCAACAACTTCTTCTGTTTCATACTATCGTTTTTTTTAGGATTTAATGAAATCCGAGATTCATATCATAACTGAAACCTGTCCATCTAGTCGATTGTATAGTCGGACACGTTCTTCAAGCCCGGAATACCGAAATAGCTTTCCACTATATCACCTTTCAGACATACCTGCCTGCCCAGAAGTTGCGGACGGTCAACGAGATTCAAGGCATCGCGGATCTTACCGGAAGGAAGAGAGACCGACATGCAGGACTCCTTGGACGAAGCTGATGACCTTGCGGCAATGGCAAGATTTGTTGCGGAGGAAAACGGCGTTGAAAACGAAATTGACGAAGAAGTCAGGTCACCGCCCACTATATAACCTTTTACCCAAACATCTTCGGCACCGATGGATTCCTTTGCCTGATTCACGGACAACGGCCTGTCTTCCGTACTTCCCGATCCGGTACCGTTTTCGGAGCCGAGAAGATATTCGTCATTCAGCCATATTCTGGAAGTATCGATAAGTATTGATATTCCAGAATCGGAGTCTGAAGTTCCGGAAGAGACATTTATATCCAGGACAAGGATTTCCTGGGCACCAAGTACACGTGTAAACAAAGTCTTGTCCTCGGCTCCCTGACTCAGAACCAACGATACATTGCCAGGTTTGAAATAGGCAATCCTCCTTTCTGAATATCCGTACATGAGACTTCCGGATGATGAACGCAGGAACAGCACTCCTTCCGGATATTCGGTGAGAAAATTCTTGTCAATATTTAGTCTGATACCTGAATTTAACTGACGGCATTCCAATGCCACATTGACAATTCCACCCTTTTCTACAACGATGCACTGTTCATCTCCGAACTGAGGCTTCGAAAATGCAGGAAAATTGAATTCACCAGATACGACTTTTACTGTATAGCTTCCTGGAGAGACACAGATACTTTCAGGAGAATCCCCGAATTTTCCATTGTATATGACTTCGCCTGATTCATCCCTGACATCAAGCAGGAAATCATTGGTATCCGGAATTTCAACCAAAGATTTCGTTTCATCGGAAAAGCCTTCCGGAACATAAGAAAAATAAAGTCTCAACTCTCCGTCTCCACTTTCCGCTGCGTCACTTTTGTCACATGAAACTGAAAATGCCGAGAAAGCGGCAAGAGCAAGAATCAAAAAAAAGAAATTTCTGTCACAATCGTAATTTTTCATATCAACCTCCTCATTTCTCCCGCACCATTACGGACATCGCAAAAGTATTTCATTTTTTTGATTTGGCAACCAAATTCCAGGTCTGCAGATGCTGATTTTTCTTTTTTTTATGATTCTTCATACATTTGCAATGATAAAGACAAACCCAAGCTCCCTGATATAATGAACAACGCGAAGGTACAGCTAAGAAAAACAGTCAGAGAATTACAGAAAAGCATTTCCGCAAACAACATCTCGGAATGGAGCGGAGCAATCATGAGGAGACTGGAATCCATGCAGGCATTTGCCGGAGCAGATACTGTTCTCATATATCATTCATTCGGAGCAGAAGTAATGACTCACAGCCTGATAAAAAAGTTGTGCAGCAGAAAAAAGCTTCTGCTTCCGGTATGTGACGGAGATGAACTGCGTCTTAAACGACTCGAAGACTATTCTATGCTGGAAGAGGGAAAATATGGAATAATGGAACCTTCGTCAGATGAATATTTCGCAAATCCGGAAGAGATAGATTTGGCAGTCATCCCTGGAATAGCATTCGACCGCACCGGTAACAGAATGGGACGCGGGAAAGGATACTATGACAGACTCCTTGCAGATTTGCCGGATGCAATGAAGATCGGAATATGTTTCGGATTCCAACTGTTCGACAAAATTCCGGCGGATTCGCACGATATCGGAATGGATATAATCATGACTGAAAATGAAATTCTTGATTTCATCTCTCTTTTCTGACTGCTTCACTTCCGTCTATCTCTTCAGATTGCTTCGCCTCAGTCGCACCTTTCTAACCGTTTTATCGTCATCCACAAGTGTCTCCGCGAGGAGATATTGTATAAAGTAGGGACTGTCGTTTAATTCCGTCATTATGAGTCAATCGGCAGACTGTCCCTGTTGTTTTTCCGATCGAACTCATCTTTTTATATTTTCGGCTCCGTTTCGGAGCCCCTTTTTTCATTTTTGGACCCAACTGGAGCCAA
>CASGDV010000003.1 GCA_949300335.1 uncultured Bacteroidales bacterium
CGGTGTGAAGCCTATGCGCCAGATAATCTCGCTTCCGGTATCATAATACCAGAGGCTGTCGAATGCAGAAGCCCCTGTAGTAGGATTCGTTGCCGTACCGCTCAGGGCAAATGCATTATTTTCTATCACATACGAAGAATAGGTGATCGCGTCCTCCCAGTTTCTCATATAGAGGGCGACACGGGCGCGTATCGCATACACTGCGGCAGGCGAAATATAATAGCTGTCATATTCGTCGCCTTCGTTTGCCGCAGGATCATCATCCCCGTCGTCAAAAAGCTCCTCAGCCTTGTCAAGATCACTCAGCACCAGCTGGTATGAATCATAGAGAGAAGCCCTTTTTACCGGCTCCGGTTCGGAATATTTCGTACGCAATACGACTCCGAGCATGTTCTTGGCCGCCTTGTCATCAGGATTGTTCCCGTCGGCGTCAGAGGCAGGATAGGCCTCACAGAAACATTTGATAAGTTCGGAGTAGCAGAGTGCCCTTATGGCATACACTTCTCCCGTATATGTGTCGAGAAGCTCGAGATTGTCGTCATCTGTCTCGGCTGCAATCACGTCATTGATTTTCTCAAGATAGAAGTTGCAGTTTCCTATCACACTGTAAAGGGAGCCGTATACAGCCTCTATCTGAGTATTCGTAGGACGGATGTCCCATTCCCATATACTGGGATACGGATTGAAATTGGTAAGTGTCGCCATCACGAGATCAGCCTGGATGTCAGGAAGCAGAGTAAGATAGCCGCTGTACAGGCTTGAACTCTTCAGACTTGCATATATTCCGACCACATGCTGCTCGGCATCCTGGAATGTCTTCATGGCATCTTCTTCAGGAATATATGAGCCCGGATATTTTTCCAGACATGATGTAGCCGTGCCTGCAGCAAGCAGGACCGCAGCTGCAGATTTCAGTATATTCAATATAGTGTTTTTCATCGTATTTCTCCTCTTAGAATGTTAGGTCAAGTCCGAACGTGAACTGACGGGACATAGGATACTGGGCTATGTAAATATTACCCACGCCTTCAGGATCCAGACCAGAGAAATTAGTGAACGTTAAGAGGTTCTGAGCCTGGAAATAAACCCTCAACCCCTCGATGAAGCCGGATCTTTGAATGACATTGGAAGGAATCTGGTATGACAGCATCAGATTCTTGAGCCTGAGGAATGAAGCATCCTCAAGAAGCCTGTCATCGAATTCCATGAATTCGCCATGACGAGGAGTCTCGGAGATGTCTCCCGGCTCCTTCCACCTGTCAAGCAGTTTCACTGACTGGTTGTATGTCTGGAAACGGCCGTTGGATTCCTGATAATACCGGTCGTTGTTTATCACCCACCTGTCAGCCACCCAACTGAACTGTGCGGAAAGTGAAAGGCCCTTCCATGAGAATGTGGTACCGAAACCTCCGGCCCACGGAGCATTGAAGCTCTTGCCGACCATCACCCTGTCTTCGTCACGGAGCTCATCTGTAATCTGCCCGTCGGCAGTATACCACAATGCGTCTCCGTTGGCCGGATTCACCCCGGCAAAGCGGTTGAGATAGAACTCTCCGGAATCATGGCCTACGACAAGCTTGAGCGATGTCGAAGCCATCTCGTATTCATCCACACCTCCGTAAAGTTCGGTAATCCTGTTGTGGTTGTAGGAGACGTTGGCATTGAGCATCCACGTGAAGTCCCCTATCTGAAGGGCTGTCCCGGTGAGGTTGAGTTCCGCACCGCGGTTGACCATGGCGCCGACATTGTCCCAGTTGGAACCGAAGCCGTTGTCCGAATAAGACTTAGGCACCAGCATCAGCATATTGTAAGTGTACTTGTTGTACAACTCCAGATCAACATTGAGTCTGTTCCAGAAGCCGAAGTGGAAAGCGAGGTTGGTCGTCCATGTCGACTCCCAGTGAAGATTTTCATTTCCCTGTGATATCGGGGCAAGACCCGGAGTGCCGACGTAGTCACCTGCATTGCCGACAAGGGCGAGATGATTGTAGTTCGGGATCTCGGAGTTACCTGCTGTTCCGCTACTGAGCGCAATCTGGGCGAAAGTCAGCCAGCTGCGTGACGGGGCGAGGAAATCTTCGTTGAGCATGTTCCACATCAGACCGACAGACCCGAAGCCGGCCCAGCGGCCGGAACGTCCGAACCTTGAAGACGCGTCGGCACGGCCTGAGAGTTCAAGATAATACTTGTTGGCATAATTGTACTCGGCCCTTGCAAAGAATGACAGGAAGCCATAATCGTCATCAGTCGTATCTCCCCATGACGATACGCGCGACCCTGTGCTAAGATTCGTAAGATAATGGTTGTTCTGGCCTTCAGACAGGACATTGAATGCCTCATAATGGTAGTTGATACCCTCCTGTCCCACCATGAAATTGAACGAATGGATATGGTCTATGTCGAACTGATAGCCTATCGTATTGGTCACGGACAGGGTCATCCCGTCTGTAGAGCTCCTCATGGCCTGTCCCTGCTCCTGGTTCGGGGCAAAGTCAGGGTATGACTTGCCATAGCCGGTGGTATGCGTGTAGTCTACAGTGAACTGTGACCTGATGGAAAGTCCCTCAATCGGCCTGGCCTCGGCGAATATGCTGGAGAACACCTTGTATCTCTTGAATGTAAGAGGGTTGTTCTCAAGCCATTCGATAGGATTCACACCGTCACCGTTCCACGTGTCTCCGGTCTTGGCTACAGAGCCGTCCTTGTTGTATGGATTCCAGTATGGAAGCATGAACTGCGCCGCCGAGATCGGGGTGACCACAGACGGCTGTCCGTCATCGGCCTGTTCGATCCCCTGATAGTTGAGCATCGTGTTGGTTCCGACGGTAAGCCACTTGGCGGCACGCTGTTCCAGGTTCACCCTCAACGAATAACGGTTGAAGTTCGAACCGATGGCCACACCTTCCTGATCATAGTAGGCACCAGATATGTAATAATTGGTCTTCTCCGTAGCGCCTGAAACGGAAAGTTCATAATTCTGAAGCAGCGCCGCGTCATTGTAGACGACATCAGCCCAATTGACATTTGTCTGGGAAAGCAGGCCATAATCCTTTCCTGCGTCAATGCCGATTTCCTTCTCATACGCGATACGCTGTTCGGTATCCATCAGATTCCACTGTCCGTCCGCCACATTGGAAACACCAAGCTGGGCACGGAAAGTGATGGTCGGCTTGTCAGCCATCCGTCCGCGTTTGGTAGTGATGACAATGACACCGTTAGATGCACGGGCACCGTAGATTGATGTTGAAGACGCATCCTTCAATACGGAAATACTCTCGATATCCGACGGGTTGATGGCATTGAATTCCGATGAAGAGATGGCGGCACCGTCCAGAATATAAAGAGGTGCCGTACCGGAGTTGATGGAATTCGTTCCTCGGATAACCATGGTGGTAGCCACACTCGGCTCACCGGTAGACGCCATGACAGTCAGACCCGGGACCTGCCCCTGGAGCGCCTGGTCAAAAGCCGCGGTAGGGGTGTTCTCAATCTTTTCGGACTTTACACTCGATACGGATCCGGTGATGGTGCCTTTTTTTCTGACACCATATGCGACAACGACCGTCTCCTCAAGAAGCTGGGAGTCGGATTCCATTGACACATTGAATGTTACTTCCGGATTTCCTGACGGTACAACATACTCGACCGTCTGATAGCTTATCGCATGGAAAGAAAGAAGTGTACCGGCTGGTACGGAAATTGAATAACTGCCGTCGTCAGAGGCGCTGATACCTCCTCCCGCCGATGACATCACAACGACGCCAATCAGAGGCGCACCGTCTTCCGCAGAAGTGACGACACCGCTGACTGTGACATCTTCCTTTTCATCGACCTGTACAGATGCCATCACCGGCATGGTACAGATTAGCAGTTCAAGAAGAATCAACAACGTATTTTTCATATACTTTATTTAAAACCGGGCGCGAAGTTATAAATTATTTTCACTACAACAATATGTTTTTCAGCAAAATGTAGTGTCCGCGCACCTTACTCACGCTTTCTAATCGAAAGAATTTATCGGAAAAATCTTACAGTTTTGATTAAAATCGATAATTTTACCTACAATTTATCGTAATTAGAAAATTTTGGTTTTTAATTCAAATTTTCAGTTCAGACTCCTTCACTTTCCGATATATAGAATTATATCTTTCAAATATACAAAAAAAATTTAAAAAACTCGCATAGAATAACGTGAATTCGATGAAATGAGTCAATTTCAGAGAATTACCTATATAGAAGACGAAGTCCGATAAATTATGCGATTATTGGGTGATTGGGCACAAAAAAAGAGGTATAAGAAATTGCAAATCAATCTCTTACACCTCCTGTTCGGCGGTGAGAGGGGCTTTACAACCCATAATTTACTCAGATTTATTTTATATCGCAAATTATTCTGATATATAATACTTTATAAAATAATGTTCAAATTAAATTTACTTCAATTTATCATAATTTATAGAAAAGTGTGCTTATATTTGTGTGTAAAATTTTCACACCCATAAACTATGGCAGTCAATTTTTACCTTAACTCTCGCACAGACAAATTGGGAGATGCTCCGATACGGGTATCCATCGCTATCGGCGGAGTCAGACTTCTGACTTCGGTAGGATATAGTATCAATCCATCCAAATGGGATAGCGAAAAACAAAGAGTAAAACAAGGGGCAAGTAACGCAAGAGGCATCATATATGGAGTTATAAATGCGCACCTCAACAACATAGAAACCCAAAGCACTGATTTTGAAAACAGATACCTGTTAGAAAAATTCCCCGTCACTCCAGAAATCATAAAACAGAACATAAGGATAAACAGATGCACCAAACAAGATGCTCCTGTAAAAGAAAAGACTTTATTTGACCACTATACTGAGTTTATGAAAGAGGTTGGAGTAATGAATGAGTGGAGAGAAGGTACATACGAAAGATATGCAGCCTTACAAAATCATTTACGGGCATTTTCTACAACCTTATCATTTGAAGACCTTAATGAAGCTGGACTATCTAATTTCATCATTTTCTTAAGGGAGACCAGAAATCTACGCAATAGTACTATCAGTAAACAACTCGGTTACTTAAAATGGTTTCTTCGTTGGTCAACGGAAAAAGGATACAATAAGACTTTGGATTTTCAGACATTCAGAGCCAAACTAAAAATGGTTGACAATCGAGTGGTCTTTCTCACTTGGGAAGAATTGATGAATGTATACAATTTCCAAATTCCCGAAAACAAGAAATATCTCGACAGAGTCCGCGATGTATTTTGTTTTTGCTGTTTTACCTCTTTACGGTATTCAGATGTCAATAACCTTAAACGGTCTGACATAAAAGACGGAGCACTCCATATAACAACTGTCAAGACATCTGACAGTCTTACAATAGAACTGAACAAATATAGCAAAGCCATATTAGACAAATACGCAGATATTCCATTTGAAGACAACAAAGCCCTGCCCGTCATATCAAACCAACGGATGAATGACTACATAAAAGAACTTGGAAAACTTTGCGGACTTGACCAACCTTGTACGATTACATATTACAAAGGAAATGCACGCATCGAAGAAATTTATCCGAAGTACGAACTTATGGGGACACACACTGGCAGACGGACATTCATCTGCAACGCAATAATGATGGGCATTCCTCCGCAGGTCGTAATGAAGTGGACCGGTCACAGCGACTACAAGGCAATGAAACCCTATATAGACATCGCAGACCAGGCAAAAGCAATAGCAATGAACAAATTTAACGAGAGATAACGATATGGAACAGGACAAAAACAATGACGGCCCCATTGTGTATTATGACAACGGGGAGAGAAAAATGTCATTTTATGACTTTATTAAACCAATCCTCCCGGAGACACCTATAACTCCGACACATAACTACCACCTCATCAAAGAGCATAGATTACGACTATATGCAAAAAAAGAACTGGACTACATTAAGGAGCGGGAAATAGACAAGGTACAGACTACGCAACTCGACAAGCAAATGTATTATTGCGATTGGCTGAAAAAAGAACTGGATATAATAAAAAAGTGGGTATCGAATAACGAGAAAACCATATCGAAATGGAAACTGGAAAGACTGAAATCGAACACAAATGAAATTAAGAAATATCAAGCATTTGTTGAAACAGAACTGAAACAAACAGAGTCAAAAGTTCATAAAGCGTTATATGTGGACAAAAACATGGAGGAAAACATAGAGTCTGTTTTACACCTCCCGGCAGAACAATGTGAATACCTTTTTAATGAATTAATCAAACGAGAATTTATACCCAAAACCACAGACAAAGACATTTTTTATTTTGTCCTGGGGAGCAAATCTCTCGAAAACAAAAAATTTACGGCACTGAAATGGCTAAAGTCAAAACTTTCCCTATCAGAATTGATTAAACTGATAACCGGAGAAAAGACTGTATCACGTAAAGATAAAAAGACAATCGAAAAAACTTTTACAGATAAAAGAGGCAAACCTATGAAGGATTTGCCAAACAGTAAAATAAATGAATACTCTGCCGATTATCTCACATTGGAAAAAATCGTCAGAAACATGAAAAATCCACCCATACAGACCCCTATACAAAATATCTGACTTTCATTATATTCCCACATATCCACCCAATATCCACCCACTCGCAATGGGTGGATATTTTATTAAATATCAGATAGTTATATCATATCATCAAACTATCTTTGCACCATTACCAATAAAAACTCATTATTATGACAAATACCAATCTGCTAACAAAACCAGTATGGCAAATGACCGGAGAAGAATTGTTGGAACTTCAAAGCATGGCAAAGCCAGAGCCGGAACATCCTATAACAACCAATAAAACTCCGCATCTCGTATATGGGTTAAGGGGTCTGCGGGAATTGCTCGGCTGTTCCCATACAACAGCCAATAAAATAAAGCACGACCCAAGACTGAAAGGGTGTTATTCTCAAATAGGGAAAAAGATTGTTTTTGACGCAAACAAAGTATCGGAAGCATTAGGGAGGACAACAAAATGAAAAGTATTTATCATGGAATTTTACAGAAACTTTTGAGCCAAATTTCGCCTGTTGATTTTGCCAAACTCATACATCCGAAAACCTATAATATGTTAAAAAAGATAGATGCCGGAGATGAGTGCGATGAGGTTATGGACTCACTTCACAGCAAGATGAAACGAAAATCCATACCGGAACGGGACTATGTCACACTCTCAATAGAAATACTCATCGGGATAGCCGACAAGAACAAGTGGGGGTTATGTCGTAACCAAGGTGAGGTATATTGTTTCAACGGGCGCTATTGGGAGGCAATCGACAGTGACGCATTCCAGAATTTTCTTTGTGAAGCGGCAAGAAAGATGGGCGTACCGAAACGCATTGCGGATTATTATCAGTTTGGAGAAAAACTGTTGAAACAATTCAACATGAAAGCATATTTGGAAACTCCGAAATGTAATCCGGACATCGTTCTCATTAACTTGCAAAACGGAACATACGAAATCAATAACGGGACCGGACATCTCCGGGAATTCCGTCAAGAAGATTTTTTGACTTATTTACTACCTTTTGAATATGACTCAAAGGCTGTTTCTCCCATATTCGACAAATTCATAGAAAGAGTGCTGCCCGATATTTCCTGCCAAAAAGCCCTTGCAGAATATATTGGATATACCTTCATCCGAACAGGCAGCCACTCAATTAAAGAGGAAAAGGTCCTTTTATTGTATGGAACCGGAGCAAACGGCAAATCTGTTTTCTTCTCTGTAATCAATGCGCTGCTCGGACCGGAAAATGTCACAAATCATTCTCTTGAAAAACTGACTGACGGTAACGGCTATTATAGAGCACAAATTGCAAACAAGCTGATTAATTATTCGAGCGAAATAAGTGGTCAGATGGACACAGCCATATTCAAGCAATTGGTATCGGGAGAGCCTGTTACCGCACGGCTGCCATACGGAAAACCATTGACCTTAACCCAATATGCTCGTATGGTATTCAATGTCAACGAACTGCCTGCACAAACCGAACATAATACCGCTTTTTTCCGTAGATTTCTCATTATACCGTTCAGCGTGACCATTCCTCCAGAGGAACAGGACAAGACCCTGCATATAAAAATAATAAATTCCGAACTTGCAGGAGTATTCAACTGGGTTTTGTCAGGATTAAACCGCCTGATTGCAAACAATGGCTTTACAGAATGTGATGCTGCAGAAAAAGCCTTGGTCGAATATAAACGGCAATCAGATACTGTAATACAATTCCTCGAAGACCAAGAATTTCAGAAAAGCATATCGGTACGACAGAAAATCGCTGACTTATATACCGATTATCAGATTTTCTGCAAAGAGAATGGATGCTACTCCGTATCCCGGCAAAAGTTTATAAAACGTCTTAAAGACAACGGCATTAAAGTAGAAACTATTAATATAGGCAATGTGGCATACATTGAAAAAAAGATTTCCCCTATATCCTAACTTTTTTAATTATCTTAACATGGACAATATATTAAATACCTCCGTAAGCCTATTTTATGACATTCATACACACAGACCAATTACAGCCAACTTGTTGCACCTTCTGACAACTGATAAGTTCAAATATGATGTCATAGAATTAAGGAAAGAACAAGATGCCGATAAGAAAAAGGCAAAGAAATTAAGCCTTCCGTCATATACCGTATCGGGTATTTTCAAAACCGCCCGAGCATCAAGCATAATAAGACCTTCCGGACTGATTTGCATAGACATCGACAAAAAAAACAATATGAATGTTGCGGATTACACATCATTGAAAAACCGCCTGTCAAAAGACCCATACATTGCATATTGCGGACTATCCGCCAGCGGAACAGGTTATTTCTGCATCATACCCATTTCTGACCCGTTACAGTTCAAAGGTCATTTTGCCAGTATTCAAGAATACTTTGGCAACATGGGAATAACGATTGACCATGCATGTGGCGATATGGCAAGAAAAAGATTTGTTTCCTATGACCCTGAACCTTATATAAATCCCAAAGCACAAAGATATTGTCATATAGCCCATATTATGCCGTCAAAAACTACATACGATTGCTTTGCCGTAAATCAAGATGCCGAAATCGTCCAAAAATATGTAAATGCTATATGCGTCTCTCATATAGATATTACAGACACCTACGACAAATGGATAAGAATAGGTTTTGCTTTTGTCAATGAATACGGAGAAAATGGACGGGACCTTTTCCATAGGGTCAGCCAATTTTATCCACGATACAATGCATCAGAAACAGACAAATTATATGATAGTCTATTAAGGAGCCAATGTTCCTCAAAGCCTATAACTATCCGGACTTTTCTCCGCATGGCAGAACAGGCGTGTCTTGACTATATTGTAGAGCCGATATAAGGTTAATAATGTTAGAAAAATGAAGACAATTCAAAATCTTTCTCTTTTTGAAAAAATGCATAAAACCGCCATAATCCAAATTATTTTCTTTTGACAATGGTTTTATATATTCAGCATTGTTTGATGCAGCATATTTCGGCTAAACAATCGTTTCGCAAATATATCATCCGTCCGCCCGGGCGGGTCAAATGAATTTTGTCCGCTTTTCGGAGCACACTTTTATCCATTGAAAATTCTCACTATCTTTGACGGAGAAATACAACATAGTGTTTTGCTATTGTTTTAGGAGCACAGGAAATCGCCAATTTTCATCAAGAAGCCCAAAAAACAATAAGTCAGACACTCATGCCTTGGCGTGGGTGTACTTATTGGGCTTCAAGGCGTTTGGCGATGCCTCTGTGCTAATATGTACCGCCTGCGCCTTTCTTTTAGGCCACGGCACAACAAAGAGCCAGTGGGATATAACGCAAACAAAGACATTTTACGGAAATTCTATGACAAATATAGAATACGGAATTATTTCTCAACGGACAATCTGTATCTCGAAAACGCATATAAGGAGATTGACCAGTTATGGCTTGATAATCTGGCCTTGACAAAGACAGTAAATTTCCTCATGATTGCCGAGGCTCCGCTATGGGGTAAAGACAAAAGTTATATATACAATCCGGACACTCCCAATTCCCAGTTCTTTTACAAACAAGACATCGGGGACATACTTGGAATAACAATACATTCAAAACAAGAATTTCTGTCAATATGCAATGAACTGGGGTTGATAGTCATTGACATTTCCCCTTTTGCATTCAATACAACAGACACACATATCAATTACCGAAAACATAGCAAAGCGAACCCATGCGGTCTAACCTCTTCGCAATATGTAGAACTGGTAAAGGAAACAACGCCCTTTTATCTTGAGCGCAAACTTGAACTGATTGCACCTAAAAAGGCAAATAACATCAAGGTCTTTTTCAGATATGCCCGTGTCAGAAAACTATTCCAGGATGTCATCGCCGAAACATTAGTCCGATATGGCTTCATCAAGTCCGTCAACGAAATTTCCGATATATCTTTGCGTGGAGGAGGAATAGACCGTCAGAAACTCAAATCATTGATACTTGGGGAATAAAAATATGCACAGTTATCAGCGTCTTGTGCTTAAAACTGTGCATAAATTTCATAAAACATTGAAAACCAATGTTTATTGCGGTGAGAGGGGGATTCGAACCCCCGGTACGGGTAAATCCGTACGGCAGTTTAGCAAACTGCTGGTTTCAGCCACTCACCCATCTCACCGAAATCCCATTCCACAGGGCATAGACACGACACACATAGACCAATTCCGAAAAGTCTAACGATAACGCCCTCAAGAACAGGACTGCAAATATACAACAAATTTATTGTTTTGCAATATTTTCTCTCATATCGGTATCCGCCTGGATATTCTTGATACGATAATAATCCATTATACCGAGATTGCCGGTACGGAACGCCTCAGCCATGGCCAACGGGATCTGCGTCTCCGCCTCAATGACTTTGGCACGCGCTTCCTGCGCCTTGGCTTTCATCTCCTGCTCCAAAGCCACTGCCATTGCACGCCGTTCCTCTGCCCTGGCCTGCGCAATATTCTTGTCCGCCTCCGCCTGATCCATCTGCAACACGGCCCCGATATTCTTTCCTATGTCGATATCCGCAATATCGATAGACAATATCTCGAATGCAGTACCTGCATCAAGCCCTTTACGCAGCACCACCTTGGAAATAGAATCCGGATGTTCCAGGACCTGCTTGTGGCTTTCAGATGCACCGATACTAGATACTATACCTTCTCCGACCCTCGCCAGGACCGTTTCCTCTCCGGCACCGCCGACCAGCTGCTTGATATTGGCGCGTACGGTAACCCTCGCCTTCGCTATAAGCTGGATTCCGTCTTTCGCCACTGCCGTCACCGGAGGAGTGTTGATAACCTTCGGATTCACAGACATCTGCACAGCCTCGAATACATCCCTTCCTGCCAGATCTATCGCCGCAGCCATCTTGAAATCCAGCATGATATTGGCCTTGTCGGCCGAAATCAGGGCATTTACCACGTTAGGGACATTCCCATGTGCCAGATAATGGGCCTCCAGCTCATTGGCATCCAGTTTCAGTCCGGCCTTGGTCCCTGTCACCATCGCCATCACTATGGTTCCCGGAGGAACTTTCCTCCAGCGCATCAGCACCAGCTGCACCAGCGAAATGCGGACGCCGGAAATCAAAGCCTGAAACCACAGGGTCACAGGAAAAAACCACAGGAAAACCCACAGGGCGACTATCGCGACCGCCACCCAGAAAATAATCATGTTCATGTCAGAAATCTTCTACTACCGGTTTAACATATATCTTATTGTCTTCGATAAGGACGACTTCCACCTCCGTTCCAGGAGCTATTACACCTTCCAGTGAAGTCACCTCGCACCGTTCATCGGAAATCATTGCCGTACCCATCGGAGCGAGACGGGTCAATGTCTTCCCCTTGTCGCCTACGGCAATGGCGTTTTCATCAAACAGGCTCACCCTGGAATCTATATTGGTATCCAGCGCCAGTTTTTTCCAAGTCTTCGCCCTCAGGACATATACGGTAAGAAGCACTATCAGAACGACATTCACTACTGTCACGGCTGTACCGGCCGCCGATCCGAACTCATTGAAAGCATAAAAGCACGAACCTCCCAGGGAAATGACACCGAGTATCCCCGCCACACCGACACCGGGAATCAGCAGAATTTCCGTAAGAATGAGCAATATGCCCACCAGCATTAAAATAATGATGAAAGCCATATATGGAATTTATTTACGGTCTGTTTCACCTGTGCTGATTTTCACCGCACGTACATCAGCCACATTCGTGGCCTTTACCGCCACCACTACCTTGTCGACCAGCTGTTTGCTGCTGAAAGGCCCCACTATGTAAGTCACCTTGCCGTTCTCCACGGACCTGGCTACGTCTTTCTTTCCGGCCAGCTGCTCGATAGCCGGTATCGTAAGATCCGGCAATTGCCCGTCATACGGGACGATACGGACCTGATACATGGTCTCGGACCTTGCTTGTTTTTCGAGAGCTCTCGCCTGGGAAACCGGTATCGGCTCACCGTCGTTGAAAGCGGCTATGAACGCTGTCCGGAAACCCAATCTCTTGACCTTGTTCAAATTCGACAGCACACCGTTATATGTCCTGAACACACCTGCCCTGTAGACATATCGTCCGGACGGCGTGATTTCTTCGAAAACAGGGCTCAGACCTCTCAGTTCAGAGACATCCGTCCTGGAAGAAAGGCTGAATATCTGTATCTGATACACTATTCCGTCAGGCAATGTATTGTCTTCAGCGAAGCGGCCTACCGGGAGAATCATGAAGGTATAGTCGAATTTCACCGCCGGTTTCTCAATGACCATGTCCGGAGCTTCACCGGGATTCATTCTGGCAAATACATAATTCGACGATACGCCTTCCACTTCCCTGTCGGCCTCGCTCATGAGTTCATCAGGATCCAGGACAATACCCTTGAACAGAAATTCCATCTCTATTTTCTGAAGCTCCGCCGATGCATTCTCCAGAGAATCCTGCAGCACGGAAATCCTGGTGGCATTCCCCAGTATGGCCAGCGTCAGCCTGTCCTTTTCGGCAATGTCGGCGCTTTCCATGAATCTGGCACGCATCCCGTCTATCTCAATATTATAATAATATATGGAATCCCTGAGAGAGCGCACTTCGGAAACCTTGTCCGTGTACTGCCTCGTATCTACATCCTGCGGGACTATTCTGGACATCACGGTACTGTTGTCGAACGCCGTGAAATCCTCGGCAGGATCGAGAGACATTATCCTCCGCAGCTGTCCGACATCGTCTACGCTCTTGCGCACCGGCATGGATTCCTGTTCCAGGACATAGACATCCACACTGTCCGCCGGACAATCCCTGTCGGAAGCGAAAATCGTATATTTCCCGTCGGGGGTATTCATGAAAAGGAAATCATTGAACGGCGAAGAATATGGCATGCCCATATTCGAAGGCGGGCCCCATTCCTGCTGGTCTTCGTTCCATGTGGAGACATACAGGTCGAATCCTCCCATTCCGTAAAGTCCGGCAGAGGCGAAGTACAGATGTTTGCCGTCAGGAGACAGCATGGGATATATTTCATCCTCAGACGATACCATATATTCGTTAAGCAGACCGGGAACGCTCCAGACGGAATCCTTCTTTTCCGTTCTGTAGATATTCATCGTCCCCTCAGCATCAGGAGCGGAATAATACAGAATATTCAGGCCTTCAGGGAAATATATGGCTTTATACAGCGGATGTGTTCCGAGAGTATCCAGCACATTAGGCACGGGCCTCCAACTGCCGTCTTCAAGGGGATAATAAAGATAAAAATCATCCACTGAAAATCTGTGTCTGGCCACAACCGTCGGCTGCAGGACGAAATCTGTCATGCCGAGACCGTTTTCCGAGAGCATTTTTCTGTCCTGGATACTGATTATGGCCGCCGAATCCGATGTCGCGGACAGAGCCTGGTCGTACAGGCGCAGCGACTTCCCGAACAGATACGCCTTCCTGAGTGAATCCGCCTTGAGCAAAAGACTGTCCACATCATTTGCCATGGAAAGGGAAATGTTCCCGAAAAGCATGATGACCAGCGGGAGTAATACGGATGTCTTTTTCAGATATGCTGCCATTTATATTCCGGATGCGATTTTAGAATCTACAAAAATATAAAATTGTTTAGAGAAATCTTCATTTTCCGGTGTTCTTTTTATACTGCCTCCGGCAATGCAGGTGTCCGTCCGGCGGAAGATAGGATACTGCCGCCGAATAAAATTTAAGGCAGCCTCTTATATATTAATAAAAAAATAGTAAATTTGTGCCCTATTTTGTGAAATTGCGTCCAGGACGCACCTCACATCGAAAATATTAATTTAAAATTTACGATAAACTATGCAAAGTAAAGGTGCTATCAGATTCGTGGCAATACTTCTTGCTCTTGCCTGCATTTGGCAGCTGATGTTCACTGTAGTAACCAAGATCTACGAGAACAAGGCTGTAAAATATGCAGAGACCGCAGTAGAGAATTTCAAGGCAAGTGCTGCCTACGAAAAGATTCCGGATGTCGACAAGGCCTATGTCCTTGACTCCATCAGAAAAGACCAGAACAGATGGTATCTGGATTCCATTTCATCACAGAAAGTATATTTCGGATATACGTTCGATGATGTAAGGGAAAAGGAAATCAACCTCGGACTTGACCTCAAGGGAGGTATGAACGTAATGCTTCAGGTACAGCTCGAAGATGTCGTGCAGGCTCTTGCCGAAAACAGCATGTCTCCCGAATACCAGAAAGCATTCAATGTCGCCCTGGAACGCAGCAAGACTTCCGGTACGGACTTCATCACCCTCTTCGAAGAGGCCTGGAAAGAGAATGCTGGCGGACAGAGGCTTTCCAACGTATTCATCGGTCTGGACAGAAAGAACAAGACCGAGAACAAGAAACTGGAGTCTACTGACGACGAAATCATAGCTCTCATACGTCAGGAGGCCGAAAGTGCCATCGCAAACTCATTCGAAGTGCTCAGAAACAGGGTCGACCGTTTCGGTGTCACACAGCCTAATATCCAGAAAGTCGGAAACACCGGCAGAATCCTCGTGGAACTTCCTGGCGTGAAGGAACCTGAACGTGTCAGAAAACTTCTTCAGGGTACTGCGTCCCTCGAATTCTGGACGACATACGAGACTTCCGAGATATTCCAGTACATGACGGAGGCGAACAGCCTCGTGGCCCAGCTTCAGAACGAAAATGCAGAAACTGAAGCAGTGGAAGAGACTCCTGCGGCATCCGATGCTGAGAAAGATATCCTTGCTGAAGAAATAGAAGCCCAGTCAGCCGAATCCGCAGACTTCGCCGACTATGAGAAAGAGAATCCGCTGTTCGCGGTACTCATGCCGCCTGTAGACCAGGCCGGAAGCGTGATGAGAGGTGCTACCATGGGTTATGCACACTTCAGCGACACCGCGAAGGTGAACAAAATCCTGAACATGCCTGAAGTCAAGGCTCTCTTCCCTGATGACCTCATACCGATGTGGTCCGTGAAACCGTTCGCAAACAACCAGTACGAACTCGTGGCCATAAAGGCATCCCTCGACGGGGAGGCTGCCCTCGACGGGGAAAGAGGCCAGAAATTCATAACTGACGCACGCGTACAGTACAACGGCGCAAGCCCTGAAGTCTCCATGTCCATGAGCGCCGAGGCCGCAAAAGTATGGGCCCGCCTGACAAAGGACAATATCAACAGGCAGATAGCCATCGTCCTCGACAACATGGTTTATTCACATCCTGTCGTAAATACCGAAATTACCGGAGGTAACTCCCAGATCAGCGGAAACTTCACTCTCGAAGAGGCTGAAGACCTCGTGAACGTACTGAAATCCGGTACTCTTCCTGCCCCTGCAAAGATCGTCCAGGAACAGGTCGTAGGTCCGTCACTCGGTGCCGAATCCATCAACGCCGGTTTCATCTCGTTCATCATAGCCTTCCTGCTGGTGCTCTGCTACATGGTATTCTTCTATCATGGCGCGGGCCTCATCGCGGATGCCGCCCTTCTGTGCAACGTGCTCCTGCTTTTCGGCACGCACGTTTCATTCTCTGCAGTACTGACATTGCCTGGTATCGCAGGTCTCGTCCTGACTTTGGGTATGGCAGTGGTCGCGAACGTCATCATATATGAACGAATCAAGGAGGAACTCCGTTCAGGCAAAGGACTCGGAAAAGCCGTAACTGACGGTTACTCGAACGCATACTCTGCCATCATCGACGGACAGATCACTACGATTCTGACAGGTATCGT
>CASGDV010000004.1 GCA_949300335.1 uncultured Bacteroidales bacterium
GTATCGGGTATGGAAATAGGCTTTGTAAAGCTTGCTATGGCAGATTCATTGAGAATCGGAGAACTGGTATATCATAATCCTGTTTTTATGGTTGCACCTCCTGACAATGAAGTGGACCCAGTGTTTGCATTTGACGGAGTACTGGGTTATCATTTTATCAGAGATGCAAGGGAAATAATCATAGACAATGAAGCTGGCAGATTCATATTTCCTCAAGAAATATCTGATGGAGAACCGAATATGTATCTGTCATCAAATACGCCTCAAGTGAGGATTAGCTACGATGGACATCCTTTTGATTTGATTTTTGATACTGGAAATGTAAAGTCTGATTTGGGGAATAAATTTGCAGAAACATTCCCCGATGCAATAGAGGGGCTCGCTGAACAGACAACCTCCCGTGGAGGCTTTGGTGGTATATCACAAACAAAAGCTGTCGTATTACCTGAATTTCGTTTTGAGGTGGCAGGTTCCACAGTTACATTATATAATACAGAAGTCATTAAAAATACGGAATCCGGTAGTCAGTTATTTTCTGGCTCATTAGGAGCGGATTTCGTGTTATCATTCAAACGGTTGGTTATTAACTATCAGAACATGTTTATACGTGGAGAAAAATAGCAATAGCCGCAATAATGAGATTGAGGGGCAAACTTCAAGATGGAAAAATCATTCAAACTGAGAGCTTGGACCAAAGCGGACATTCCGGCATTAGCAAAACATCTGAACAACAAAAAGATTTCTATGCCCATGTTTACGAAAATAACCCGGCATCGATGAAAGTTCTCGAAAAAGCCGGCTTCCATAAGTGCGGCATCTTCAGGAAAGCCTGCTTCAAGAACGGAAAGTTTGTTGATTGCCATTGTTATGAATTAGTGAGCCTAAAGTAAAGAAGATAAACTAAAAACACCCGACTTTACATTCTTGGATGTAAAATCGGGTGTTTGTTCTGTAGAACATTGATTCTCAATGTTTATTGCGGTGCGGACGGGACTCGAACCCGCGACCCCCGGCGTGACAGGCCGGTATTCTAACCAGCTGAACTACCGCACCAATATAAATCAGAACTTTTGCGCTGAGAGGTGTTTTTCTCGAACGCGGATGCAAAGATACGCAAATTTTCTGATGCTCCAAATTTTTTTTGAAAAATTATATAAAAATCAGGCATCCATAAAAAAGAAAACTGTCCCGGCGGATTTCAAATCTCTCCGGAACAGTTTCCTTTCAGGATTTATGAGTGCAGTTATTCGATATTTATCACTCTCTTGTTGTCCTCAGGTTTTGCTTTCTCGACCTTAGGGATGATTACGTTCAAAACTCCGTGCTCGACTTTCGCGCTGATCTTGTCTCTCTGGACATCGTCAGGCAGAACCATAGTCTGCTGGAATTTGCTGTAAGAGAATTCGCGGCGCAGAGAGTGTCCGTTTTTCTTCTCATCCTTCTCGTCGACCTTCTTTTCCATCTCGATGGCCAGATTACCGTTCTCATCGATGTGGACTTTGAAGTCTTCCTTCTTCATACCCGGGGCAGCGACTTCTATTTCATAGCTGTTCTCGTTTTCCAATACGTTGATGGCAGGTGCTGTCGCATTTGTTCTGACCATCCAGTCGTTATCAAAGAAATCATTGAAAATGTCAGGCAACCAAGTCTGGTTTCTTCTAACAGGTACCATAGTCTTATCTCCTATAATTTTAAATTGTTCTAAATATAATTCTCAGGGCGTCAGCCCTTTGTACTTTTTCAAGTACGACTGTGATAATATCAATCGCCGTGCCGGAGCCAAATCATGCCCCAAAACATGGAAAATTGGAAAATATGTCATCCGGACTTGCCAAATTGTCCGTTCCGGTGTGTCAGAATGTCCGAAAAACATTATATTTGGCATAGATTTCATGAGAGAATATGCGTGAAGAAGGTAACATACTGATAAAGGGAGCCAGGGTGAATAACCTGAAGAACGTGACGGTGGAGATTCCGCGCGGAAAGTTTGTTGTCATTACGGGTATTTCCGGGTCCGGAAAGTCATCTCTGGCGTTCGACACATTGTTTGCCGAGGGGCAGAGACGTTTTGCCGAAAGTCTCTCGTCTTATGCCAGACAGTTTCTGGGCAGGATGGTGAAGCCTGATGTCGAACAGATCGAGGGGATACCTCCTGCCATTGCCATCGAGCAGAAAGTGAATACCAGGAATCCCCGTTCCACGGTGGCCACCAGTACTGAAATCTACGATTATCTTAGAATCATATTCGCAAGAATAGGCCGCACGTATTCGCCTGTCTCAGGTGTCGAGGTGAAATGCCATACGGCGAATGATGTTCTTGAGTATATTTTTTCCTCGCATCCGCATACATTATATATATTGTCCGACCTGAAATGGAATGAAAGGGAGGATAAGGTCGAGCTGATGCTGGCTCTGAAGGAGGAAGGGTATTCGAGATTCTATTCCGGCGGACAGGTCATCAGGATAGAGGAAATGATGCAGCGGGCGGAGAGCGGTGACTATCCGGAAGAACTGTACCTTCTGGTGGACAGGCTGAAAATGCCCGGTGATGACTCCGGGCAGATGTCCGATGCAGTGAAGTCGGATCTGGATACGAGGCTGCGTTCATCCGTTGCCACAGCATTCGAAAAAGGGGATGGCATTCTGTATGTCAAGGCTGATGATGCTGAGCTGCGGCAGTTTGTGAGCCGGTTCGAGGCTGACGGTATGACATTCCAGGAGCCGGATGAGTATATGTTCAGCTTCAACAGTCCTCTCGGGGCATGTCCGGACTGTGGCGGTCTGGGCCAGATCATCGGTATTAGCGAGGATCTTGTCGTTCCGGACAAGAGCAAGAGCATTTATGACGGGGCCATAGCATGCTGGAGAGGGGAGAAGATGAGCTGGTTCAAGGATCAGATGGTCAAGAACGCTTACAAGCATTCCCTGCCAGTGTTCGAACCATACTGCAATCTTTCGGAGGAAGAGAAGAATCTGGTCTGGAACGGGTTCAAGGCAGACACAGAGGAGGAATCCATCATCGGTCTGAACGAATTCTTCAAATGGGTCGAGTCGAACAAGTACAAGATACAGTACAAGTACATGCTCAGCCGATATTCAGGCAGGACTGTCTGCCGTACATGCGGAGGCAGCAGGCTCAGGAAGGATGCCCTGTATGTGAAAGTCGGAGGCAAGAATATCCATGAGTTGCTGTGCATGAACGTAGACCAGCTGTATGATTTCTTCTCACGTCTTGAACTGACGGACTATGAGAAGACGGTCGTGTCGAAGGCGGTAGATGAGATAATGTCGCGTTTGCAGTATATCAGGGATGTCGGCCTGTCTTATCTGACGCTGAACAGGACTTCGAACACATTGTCCGGAGGCGAAAGCCAGAGGATAAACCTGGTGACGGCTCTGGGCAGTTCCCTGGTAGGGTCGATGTATATACTGGACGAGCCGAGCATAGGCCTGCACCCGCGCGATACGGACAGGCTTATATCGGTGCTGAAGAAACTCCGGGATATAGGAAATACTGTAGTGGTGGTGGAGCATGACGAGGAAATCATGCGTGCGGCTGACCTGCTGATAGATATCGGTCCGAAAGCAGGGGTGAACGGAGGACAGATAGTCTTCAAGGGACGGCTTGGTCCGCAGATCAGCCAGGAGCAGATAGACAGGTCGCTGACTCTGCAGTATCTTTCCGGACAGAGATCCAGATATGTCAGGGAAAAACGGACTCCGGTATATTCGATTCAGGTGGAAGGCGCCATGGAGCACAATCTGAAAGATATCGATGTGAAATTTCCGTTGGGTGT
>CASGDV010000005.1 GCA_949300335.1 uncultured Bacteroidales bacterium
CTCCAGTTGGGTCCAAAAATGAAAAAAGGGGCTCCGAAACGGAGCCGAAAATATAAAAAGATGAGTTCGATCGGAAAAACAACAGGGACAGTCTGCCGATTGACTCATAATGACGGAATTAAACGACAGTCCCTAATTTAATGACATCATGATCCGTTTCTCCCAGTGAATGCCCGTAAATCAGTATTGATTTGTATTTTTTCATATCATGAGGATAGCTTGAGGAATTTTCGAGCTGATATGCTTTTTTCATGAATGAAACTTGTGGATGTATCTTCTCATCGTCATCGGTTCCAAGTATGCATTTCTTTCCGCTCAGATGTACATATTTGATGTTGAGTCTTTTCCGGAAATACTCTTCCGCCGTTTTGTTGAATGGAAGCGTTTCCGAAGGCAGGTTGAGCAGGCTGCATGTCATTTTGTTCAGGATGATTTCCAGCCATGTGTAATTGAATGATAGAATGTCGAAATGGAAATCATTACATAAAATTGCGCTGAACATGTAGATAGGGAGACTGTCCATCAGCATGTCTTTATAGGATTTGTCGCCCTTTTCGGGGTCAAGGCCGATGATGAATCTGTATTTGGCTTCTCCATCCATATAGAATCCCAGGTTGGTTCTCAGCCATTCGAAGAATTCATATTCCTTTTCCGCATTGTCCCTGGCAGGGTCGAATGACAATGCGAACCGTTTTATTTCGCTTTCCAGATCATTCCATTGTCCGGGAGCTATGGTATATGATTCCAGCAGACTTTCATACAGCCGCGAACCGGTGAATTCTTTCATCGGTTTCATGTAATGTCTGCCGAAATCCGTATATCCGGTCCTGAGATTCATGGCCGCGTTATGCCCGTTTCCGAGGATAATGAGTACATTGCTATCTTTTATAGTGTCTTCCATAATAATCTTCAGGATACTTTGCAAAGGTATCGGATTTTATTATAATTCGCTTCTCCTTCAGGATATTTCAAGACATCTATCCATAATGTAAGTGTCTTAACTATGGAATTCAGAGTGGGGAAGGGGATTACGTCGCCTTTGGCTCCGTTTTCCCTTTCCCTGCGCCACGGGCGATCCTGCAATCACAAAGACACGCGGTTCCTTCGGCTCCGCTCGGTTGTTTTCCTGCAGCCTCTTACAAGAGCAAGCTCTTGACGAGTCTGCATAAAAAAACAACGCCCGATGAAAATCGGGCGTGTCTTTTTGATTGTGATCCGGTTGGGATTCGAACCCAAGACCCACAGCTTAGAAGGCTGTTGCTCTATCCAACTGAGCTACCGGACCGAACCTGTATTTATCTTTCCGTAGCGGGTAATCGCTCTTACTCGTCTGGAAAGAGGCTGCAAATTTAATGTTTTTTATTTTAATGCCAAAATTTATTTGTCTTTCTTGGACTTTGCCATTGCTTTTCCGGCCAGTTCGATGCCGGTGATCAGTGAAAACCCTATGACTGCGAAGATGACGGCCCCCCATATATGGTAGTCGACGCCTCCGGCCTGTCCGATTATTTCAGCTATGCCCGAACCGGGGATGATGGCCTCCGCCGGATACTGTGATCGTACGATCGCCTCCATATTGCTCCACGGCCATACTTTTACAAGAGAGCCTATTATGAAGCCGGCGAGAACGAGCAATGTGGCCCTGTGGTATTTTGACAGAAGCCAGTGGAGAAATCTTGAAAAGGCAAGTATGCCTGTTATTGCTCCTATAGCGAATATTGCCAGAATCAGAATATTCTTTCCGAAGACACCGGATGTGAGGTCGGCCAGAGCCGACATGATATATTCATATTTACCGAGTATCAGGAGAATGAAGCTTCCGGAAATACCCGGCAGAATCATTGCGCAGATTGCTATTGCACCGCTGATGAATATGAACCACAGACCGTCCGGGGTTTCGGTAGGGGAGAGAGTGCATATGACGACCCCAAGTACAATGCCGAAAACCAGTGTCACCACATCTTTCGCCTTCCATCCTGATATCCCTTTCAGAATGAAAATTGACGATGCCACGATCAGGCCGAAAAAGAATGCCCATGTCTGTATCGGATGATTCGTAAGGAGATATTGCATAAGTTTCGCAAGAGAAAGTATGCTGAAAAGTATGCCGGCAAATACGCTGATGAGGAAGTTGCCGTTTATATGCTGCCAGAATTCCCTGAATCTGCCGCTGAAAAACAGTTTGACAGCCTTGGCGTTGATGGAATTTATGGAGCCTATGAGTTCTTCATAGATTCCCGTCATGAATGCTATGGTTCCGCCGGACACGCCCGGAATCACGTCTGCCGCTCCCATGCATGCTCCTTTCACCGAAGTCATGAGGTACTTTGAGAAATTTGCCATAAATACTACTTGATTAGATTTAAAAGTCCTGTTACAGTTTTGAATTTGGTCTCGTTTGAAGTGGAATCGTCATTGCCGGTAACTATCATATTGAAATTATGATTCCTGTATGGGCTTGTCCCTATCTTGAACCTTGCTTTTGCGCAGTGGGACAGGAAAATGTCCGTAAACTCCTGCTTGTCTGAAAGTGATATGAACAGATCGGATTCTTGCCCGATAATCGGATCCGCTTTCCGGAGGTCAGGCATGCCGAACCAATTGATATCTTCCGAGGTAAATGTTAATTCGGGATTTCCCGGAACCGCCGCATCTTTTCCCGTGTCTATGTTGAACACCGTCACATTGATGGAATGTTCGGAGAAGAAATCCCTTATAATTCTGCCCAATGCTTCAGACTCTTCTTCAGGACAACTTGTCAGAACAACCGCCGTCCTGATCTTGTCCAGAGGAAGGAAGCAAAGTCCGGCACTGTTGGAATGCTTCTTCAACTGTCTGTTTCTTATCAATGTCTTCAGTCCGCAAGGCATGTCAGATGTATTTTGCTATTAATTCCCTGATTTCCTGCTTGGCTGTCTTCCAGCGCGGGATGTCAATCTTTGTTCCGATGACTTCCACAACCTTTGCCGCTATGATGGAGCCGACTTCACCGCATACCTTGAGAGGCATGCCCAAAGAATGTGCGTATATGAATCCGGCTGCATATGTATCTCCTGCACCTGTGGCGTCTATGGTGTCAGCAGGCCATGCCGGAATGTAATGGTATTCGTCACCGCTCTTGAGCATCGAACCGTCCTTGCCGATTTTCACTACCGCAATGGAACAATGCCCGGCAATTTCGTCGAGGGCCTCTTTGGGTTCCATTTTCGTAAAGGCTTTGGCTTCGGTCTCATTGGCAAAGACGATGTCCACGTATTTGTCTACTATGTCATGAAGAAATGCCTCGTTTGACTCGACAACGTTGTATGATGCCATGTCCAGGGATATGATGCACCCGGCTTTTTTCGCCATTTCAACAGCTTTTCTTATCAGTGCCTGGTTCTGAACCAGATATCCTTCTATGTGGAAATAGTCATAACCCTCGAAGAATTCCGGTTTCAGGTCTTCCGGAACGAGCTCCAGAGCGGCACCGAGATATACGGCAAATGTACGTTCCGCATTCGGGGCGGTAATGAAGACCATTGCCCGTCCTGAAGAATTCCTGCCCTTCAGCAATGTGGATTTTATTCCGTACTGTTCCTGGTCGCTGCGGAAAAGGTGTCCGAGTTCATCATCTCCGACCTTCCCTATGAAGCCTGACCTCATCCCGAATATGGCCGTACCGGTAATCGTATTTGCGGCCGAACCTCCGGCGACATACTGGACTCCCATAGGCTTCAGGGTCTGCCATATCTTGTCTCCGGTTTCCATGTCCACATGCTGCATGCTTCCTTTCGGCAGGTGGAACTGTCTGAGAAATCTGTCATCCGGCAAAAGGGCCAGTATATCGGTAAGGGCGTTCCCTATACCCAGGATTGATTTTGTGTTCGAATCCATCGGCAATTTGTTTTTGATGCGAACAAAGGTATAAAAAATATCCGTATTTGCCTTTTTTTAATAAATTTGCCGTTGGCCGCAGTTAAGGCGGTATTCTAAAAGACCGGTATGCAAAAGGAAAAGCTAGTTAAGATAATCAAATATATAGCCTCCGTATTGATTGCGGTGCTCCTGCTCTATTTTTCTTTCCGGGGGGTTAAATGGGAGGATTTTACAGAAGGGCTGGCCTCTTGCAGGTGGGAACTGATAGCCGCATCGATGGCGGCGGGTATAGTGGCATTCGGGCTCAGAGCCTTGAGATGGAGGCAGATACTGCTGCCTCTGGATGACAGCATCGGCCGTCTTACAGTTTTCAATGCCGTGAATATCGGATACATTGCCAACTTCGTCTTTCCCCGTATCGGAGAATTTGTCCGCTGTGGGGTGATAACCGGTCACTCTGTTCATGAAAAAGGCGGCAGCGCCGGTTCGGGAGGAAAGTTATCACGCAAAAAGGCTTCCTATGAAAATGTACTTGGTACCGTAGTGCTGGAGAGGTCCTGGGACATGGTGACGATGATGTCCTTTTTTCTGCTCTTCATCATTATCGGATGGAAACGGTTCGGAGACTTTGTCATGACAAGGATGTGGGAGCCGTTCACGGAAAGATTCAGCGGGAGTGTCTGGCTTTGGATATCCGCTGGAGTATTGATTGTGGCGGTCATGATTTTCATTATTGTCCGCTTCAGGTCGCGGGCAGCAGTATTCGACAAGATATCCCGGATGGCAGAAGGGCTTTGCAAGGGCTTTGCAAGCTGCATGAAGATGGAGGATAAATGGAAATTCTTCCTTTATACATTGCTCATATGGGTGATGTACTGGCTGATGAGTTTTTTTACAATGAATGCCATCCCAAGCCTTCATTATCTTACAGTTGCCGATTCCGTTTTTCTGATGCTGGTAGGAAGCCTCGGATGGGTGGTTCCCGTTCCGGGAGGCTTCGGGGCGTTTCATTACATAGTATCGATGGCATTGCTGGCTGTTTACGGCATACCTGTGGAAACAGGGGTCGTATTTGCGACACTGTCTCATGAATCGCAGGCTGTCACCATGATATTGTGCGGCGGCCTTTCCTATCTCTCCGAGGCTGGAAGAATCAATTCTGTCACTGACGGGAATCCGGATCGGAATGAAGAGTGATAATGATACTTAATACAAACTAATACTAATGATTATGACACTGAACAGAATTCTGATGATCATGCTTGCCGGCCTGTCACTGCCGGTACTTGCATCCGAACCGGAATGGCGTGACCCTGAGGTGAATTCCGTCAACCGGGCACAGATGCATGCCAATTATTTTGCCTACGGTTCGTCTTCCGAAATTCCGGCAGGAATGGAAAATTCGTCCAATTACATGTCCATCAACGGCACATGGAAATTCAACTGGGTGGAACATGCCGACCAGCGCCCTATGGATTTCTATGGGACGGACTTCAACGATCTGGGCTGGGACGACATGACGGTTCCCGGCGTGTGGGAACTTAACGGCTACGGAGACCCCATATATGTCAATGTAGGTTATGCATGGAGAAGCCAGTATCAGAACAATCCACCATATGTCCCGATAAAGAATAATCATGTCGGCTCTTACAGACGTCATATAGAAATTCCCGACGGATGGGACGGCAAGGACATATTCATACACTTCGGTTCCGTTACATCGAACATATACCTTTGGATTAACGGCAAGTTTGTCGGCTACAGCGAAGACAGCAAGCTTGAAGCGGAATTCGATGTCACTAAATATCTTAAGAAAGGAAGTAACCTGATAGCATTCCAGGTGTTCCGCTGGTGTGACGGCACATACCTCGAAGATCAGGATTTCTTCCGTTTTTCAGGAGTAGGGCGTGATTGCTACATGTATGCCAGAGAGAAATCAAGAATAGAGGATATAAGAATCACCCCGGACCTTGATGCCGATTATGAAAACGGCGTCCTCAACATCGTGGCAGATGTCAAAGGCTCATGCGATGTCAGGTATGAACTTCTGGATGCCGACGGCAAATCCGTTGGTCAGGCATCAACATCCGGTCCGGGTTTGAAGCGAATTGAAATCAGCCTGGAAAATCCGCACAAGTGGACTGCGGAGACACCTTATCTCTATACACTTGTAGCCAGTGCCGGCACAAAGGGCCGCATCACGGAAGTTATTCCGGTAAAGGTGGGTTTCAGGAAAATAGAGTTGAAAAATGCCCAGGTGCTTGTTAACGGCCGTCCTGTGCTTTTTAAAGGGGCCAACAGGCATGAAATGGATCCGGACGGCGGTTATGTTGTTTCAAAGGAAAGGATGCTTCAGGATATTCTGAGAATGAAGCAGTTGAATATCAATGCAGTAAGAACTTGCCACTATCCAGATGCCAATTATTGGTATGACCTGTGTGACAAGTATGGCATATATGTGGTCGCAGAGGCGAATATAGAGTCTCATGGCATGGGGTACGGCGACCGGACTCTTGCGAAGGACGCTTCATACATGAATGCCCATCTTGAAAGAAACCGGAGGAATGTCCGCAGAGGATTCAATCATCCGTCCATAATATTCTGGTCTATGGGAAACGAAGCCGGGTTCGGAGACAATTTCATCGAATGTTACAGATGGATAAAGAATGAAGACCCTTCCCGTCCCGTCCAGTATGAACAGGCTCACGGCAATGAATATACCGATATATATTGTCCTATGTACCAGGGATATGACGGCAATATCCAATATTGCGAGAACAATCCTTCCAAACCTCTTATCCAATGCGAGTATGCCCATGCTATGGGAAATTCTCTCGGCGGTTTCAGGGAATACTGGGATCTGGTGAGGAAATACCCTGCATATCAGGGTGGATTTATCTGGGACTTTGTAGACCAGTCGTGCCACTGGAAGAATTCCGATGGTGTGGACATATATGGATACGGAGGTGATTTCAACCGTTATGATGCTTCCGACAACAACTTTCAGAACAACGGTCTGATAAACCCTGACCGCGGTTTCAATCCACATGCATACGAAGTAAGATACATATATCAGTCCATTTGGAGTTCTCTGTCGGATGACGGAAGGTCAGTGTCCGTATACAATGAGAATTTCTTCCGTGATCTGTCTTCATATGAGATGGAGTGGGAACTCATAGCGGACGGCAAAACCATTCAGAGAGGCACCGTGCAGGAACTCAAGGCCGGCCCACAGGAAACGGCTGATGTCGATGTTCCTTATGATGCTTCCATGACAGGAGACGGCCGCGAATGGTTCCTCAATGTAAGGTATATTCTTAAAAATGAAGACGGTATTCTTCCTGCAGGTCATGTGGCAGCCTATGACCAGATTTGCCTGTCAGACTACAGCTATCCGTCATTGCAGATGGCAAACAGGAAATGCAGCAACTTGAAGGCTGAAGAACCGGAAATCATAACGGAAGACAGGAATTACATAATAGTGGAAGGAAACGGTTTTCAGGTCGATTTCAGCAGGAAAAACGGATTCCTGTCATTGTATGAGATTGACAGCAGAAGTGTTCTTGAGGAAGAAAGCTGTATCCGGCCCAATTTCTGGAGGGCCCCGGTCGACAATGACTATGGAGCAGGCCTGCAACACAGGTATTCCGTATGGAAAAATCCTGTATTGCAGCTGAAGTCCCTAGATGCCGTAAAGGAAAATGGAATAGCAGTGATTGAAGCCGGTTATTACATGCCGGAAACAGATGCGTCGCTGATGATGAGGTATGAAATAAACAATGCCGGTGAAATCAAACTGACCCAGAAAATGACTGCCGGGGGCAAGGAGGCTCCGGAAATGTTCCGTTTCGGAGTCGTTCTGCAGATGCCGTATGACTATGATACGGTGGAGTATTACGGAAGAGGCCCTTGGGAAAATTATTCCGACAGGCACAGTTCGGCCCTTGTCGGTCTTTACAGACAGTCTGTCAAAGACCAGTTCTATCCATATATACGTCCTCAGGAAACGGGAACAAAGACAGGACTTCGCTGGTGGACCGTTCTTGACAAGTCGTGCAGCGGACTGAAATTTTTCAGCAATGCCGAATTCTCGGCTTCTGCATTGAACTACAGCGTGGAATCCCTGGATGACGGCGCCGAAAAGGATCAGAGACATTCTCCTGAAGTCCCGGTAGCGGACTATACAAACATATGCATAGACAAAGTCCAGACCGGACTGGGATGCGAAGACAGCTGGGGCAGGATAGCCCGTCCGGAATACAGAATCCCATATGGTGACTATGAATTCACGTTCGTGATATCTCCTGTAAGACACGTTTATCCGGCATGTGTCAGATAGAACGGAGCGCCGATTCAGATAGAACAGAAGAATGATACGAGGAATGGAACGCTGAAGTCGACAATGACTCCCTGAATAAGAATCACAGGGGTGTATTCCTTCCCGCAGTATTTTATGAGAACAGGCAGGGCGACGTCAATCGATGTCGCCCCTGCTGTACATATCGGGGCTATTTTTCCGAAAAATCGTGTAATCAGGGGAGTAAAAAGTAGGGCTGTGATTTCCCTGAAAATATTGGACATGAGTGCAATCGTACCAAGTTCCGCTGCCATCTGGGCACCGATTGCCGCTTCCTTGTACTGTGCAATCAGGACGGATGACAATGAGTAATAGCCGAATCCGCTTCCTACTGCCATACATTCGGCCGCACTCCACTTCCGTAGAAAAAAACTGATGAGCAGGGAAAAAAGGAGGGTGCCGGATATTGTCGCCGCCGGGACCAGAAGAACCGTAGGCTTCATCTCGCTGATGCTTTTTTTTAGAGTTCTGTCATATCCCAGACTGATTCCGACCTGGAACATCAGGAGATAGAGTATATACATCACGACATTCTGTCCCGGAATCATTGATTCGGGAATGCCGGCTATCCCTGCAACCGTTCCCGCTATGAAGAAAAGAACAATTATGAAACTGTCCTTAAGTTTTGAAAGCCGGTTTTTCCAGCCGTTTCCGGTGGTGGCCGACGGAATCTGGCATATATTTTCCTTTTCCCGATAGAATTTCCTGTATACGAACCATCCCGCAAGGATGCTTCCGGCAATGCCTGCCAGAGATATGACCAGAGCCTCCAGTCCTATTGTAGCAAGGTTCTCTATTATTATTCGGTTGCTTCCTGCGGATATACCCAGAAGAAAGAGCATCAGGCATATGGTCGCGCTTATCGTCCTGCCGACATGACGGAACACGTCCGACCTGCGGAAAACCGCACCCGCGGCAATTCCGGCCAGCATTATCAATATTATTTCCAGCATTTCGTCAGATTTCGGCGGTAAGTTCTACCGGACAATGGTCGGAACCGTATATGTCCGTGTGAATTTTCGCTCCGGTCAGTTTTCCTTCCAGACTTTTCGATACCACAAAATAATCGATGCGCCACCCCGTGTTCTTTTCTCTGGAACGGAACCTGTATGACCACCAGGAGTATATACCTTCACGGTCCGGATAGAAAAACCTGAAACTGTCGGTAAAACCGCTTTCCAGCAGCATGCCGAATTTTCCTCTTTCCTCATCCGTGAAACCGGCATTTTTCCTGTTTGACTTCGGATTCTTCAGGTCAATTTCCTTATGGGCGACGTTCATGTCTCCACATACAATTACAGGCTTTACTGCATCAAGAGACAACAGATAGTTTCTGAAATCGTCCTCCCATTTCATTCTGTATTCAAGTCTTGTCAGGGCTTCCTGGGAATTGGGGGTATATACCGTGACAAAAAAGAAGTTTTCCATTTCGAGTGTGATGACGCGTCCTTCGTGGTCATGTTCATCAATACCTATACCGTAGGTCACGTTGAGAGGCTTGTGACGTGTGAAAACTGCAGTTCCCGAATATCCCTTCCTGTCAGCATAGTTCCAGTAGGAATAGTATCCATCGAATGACAGGTCAAGCTGTCCTTCCTGCATCTTGGTTTCCTGCAGGGCGAAAAAATCTGCGTCCAGTTCCTTGAATATATTGTCGAACCCCTTGCCCATGCAGGCCCTGAGCCCGTTCACATTCCATGATATAAATTTCATTTTATGTCTTTTCGTGTAACAATCGATGTCGCAATGATGACGGAGCCGCCAGTCAGAAAGACCATTCGGTACCGTCCTTCGTATCCTTTATCTGTATCCCGAGTGCGGAGAGCTCGTTCCTTATCCTGTCACTTGTCTCCCAGTCCTTGTTGGCTTTTGCCGCCTTTCTCTGTTCAAGTATCATGGAAACAAGTCCGTCAATGGTTTTTGCTGCCTTTCCTCCCTCGCCGTCCTCATCCTTCAGTCCGAGTATGCCGTAAACCACATTGTCGAAAAGGTTGAGGAGAGTTTCAGTATCCGCCTTGCCCGGTTTTGTCTTTCCTTCCTTGGCCGAGTTGACAAGTCTGACTGCATCGAAAATATGAGAGAGGGCGATCGGGGTATTGAGATCATCGCAGAGTGCATCATATACGTTGCTGCATATTCTGTTGATTTCTTCCGAGTCCGCCTTGAAAGATTCAGGTGCACTACCCGAAATGAATTCTCCGTAAGCCAGTGATGACGCGTCATGGCCTTCGCATCCCTTTACGGAAGATGCCGCACCGGAGGCTTTTGCCATTTCCCTGAGGTCCCTTGCCGCCTGCAATACCTTCTTCAACCCTTTTTCAGCAGCCTGAAGCGCATCGTTGCTGAAATCCAGCGTGCTGCGGTAATGTGCCTGAAGAATGAAGAATCTGACTGTCATCGGGCTGTATGCCTGTTCCAGAATCGGATGGGTGCCGGAAAACATTTCCTGAAGGGTTATGAAGTTTCCGTATGATTTGCCCATCTTCTTGCCGTTGATGGTTATCATGTTGTTGTGCATCCAGTATCTGACGCCTCCGGTACCTCTTGATGCCGTGTTCTGGGCAAGCTCGCATTCATGGTGCGGGAACATGAGGTCCATTCCGCCGCCGTGGATGTCGAATTCCCTGCCGAGATATTTCTCGCTCATTGCCGAACACTCAAGATGCCATCCGGGGAAACCTTCGCTCCACGGAGATGGCCATCTCATTATATGTTCCGGGGATGCCTTCTTCCATAAGGCAAAGTCATAGGACGCCTTCTTGTCCTGCTGCCCGTCCAGTTCCCTGGTACCGCCGATCATTTCATCAAGCACCCGCCCCGACAGAATCCCGTACTTGTGGTCCCTGTCATATTTTTCCACATCGAAATATATGGAACCGTTGCTTTCGTATGCATATCCGGCATCCAGAATCTTCTTTACAAGGGCTATCTGCTCGATTATATGTCCCGAAGCGCGCGGTTCTATTGAAGGCGGCGCCACGTTAAGCATTCTCATGGCTTCATGGTACCTCAGCGTATAAGTCTGGACCACTTCCATAGGCTCGACCTGTTCCAGCCTCGCCTTCTTTGCTATCTTGTCCTCTCCTTCATCTGCGTCGTGCTCCAGATGTCCGACGTCAGTGATGTTCCTGACATATCTGACCTTGTATCCGAGATGCTTCAGAAGTCTGACCAGGACGTCATATGTTATTCCCGGTCTGGCATGTCCGAGATGCGCATCCCCATATACGGTGGGACCGCATACATACAATCCGGCATGTCCCGGATTGACCGGCTTGAACAATTCTTTTTTACGGCTCAGAGTATTGGTGATAAAAAGGTCTCTCATGGTTCGAATGATTCATAATGAAATGCGAAGATAATGATTTTTCGTTATTGGTAAGACAGAAAATTTGACTAAATTTGCGTCTGCTTTATTTACTAAAAATATTCACAGATGAAGGTAGCAGTCATTATGGGATCTGTCAGCGACTACGACATCATGTCAGCTGCAATAAAGATCCTTGAAGAATTCGGTGTTGAAGTCGAAAAGAAAGTAATCAGCGCCCACAGGACTCCTGACCTGATGTGCGAATTTGCCAAGACGGCGGAGGAACGCGGAGTTGACGTCATTATCGCCGGTGCGGGAGGTGCTGCGCATGTGGCCGGTGTGGTAGCCGGAATGACGGTGGTCCCGGTAATCGGGGTTCCGATCCAGACCAAGGCGCTCGGAGGCATGGATTCTCTCCTTTCCATAGTGCAGATGCCGGGAGGAATACCGGTTGCGACTGTTGCCATAAACGGCGCGAAGAACGCCGGTCTTCTTGCCATACAGATCTTGGCTCTGAAGGATGAGAACTTGAAGGCAAAACTGAAGAAGTTCAGGCAGGAACAGACGCAGCAGGTTTTGGGAATGACGATCTGACGGGTATTTACCCGGTGTATGGCAGGTGGCGTGCAGTATGTGCCGAGAGCATGTGACTCACACCACCTTTCGGTATTTGATAGGGGTGTTAACAAGAATAAAAAATATTTGGTAAACGGATATGAAGAATTACCGCATTTTTGTAGAAAAGTATCCTGAATTTCAGGTTGAGGCGAGGAGCCTGATGAATGAGTTGAACGAAAATCTTCAACTTTCCCTGAAGACTCTCCGTCTTCTCAATGTTTACGACTTGTTCGGATTCACTCCGGAATTGCTGGAGAAGAGCAGGTATGGAGTCTTTGGCGAGATTGTCACCGACAAGGTAAGTGATGAATGCGATCTGAACGGCAGGAAGTTCATCGCGGTCGAATATCTTCCCGGACAGTTTGACCAGAGGGCTGCGTCGGCTGTGGATTGTGTCAGGCTGATAGATCCTGCTGCAAAAGTCAACATTAAAAGTTCGAAACTCCTCATTCTTGATGATGACGTGCAGGAAGAAGATATTGAGAAAATAAAGCATTATTACATCAATGCGGTCGAATCCCGTCAGAAAGACTTGTCGAAACTGGATGAGATGGAGCAGGCACCGGTGGCTCCGGTTCCGGTTCTCGATGGATTCACTGCAATGCAGGACGGAGAACTGGCAGGTTATTGCAGTAAAATGGGACTGGCAATGAATGCCGATGACCTTCATGAGGTTGTGGAATATTTCAGAAAGGAAGAGCGTGACCCTTATGAAACCGAACTCAGGATTCTGGATACTTACTGGAGCGACCATTGCCGTCATACGACATTCACGACGGAACTGGAAAATATAAGCATTGAGGATTCGTTCATCAAAGGAGAAATAGAGGGAACCCTGAATCTCTACATGAAGATCCGCAGCGAGCTCGGACGGGAGAAAAAGGGGCTCAATCTCATGGATATGGCGACCGTAGGTGCAAGATATCTTAAATCCAAAGGACTTCTGGATGACATGGAAGTCAGCGAGGAGAACAATGCATGCAGCATATATGTGGACGTCGACGTCGACGGAAGAATCGAGAAATGGCTGCTGCAGTTCAAGAATGAAACGCATAATCATCCTACGGAAATCGAACCTTTCGGTGGTGCGGCTACTTGTCTCGGCGGTGCAATCAGGGACCCTTTGTCAGGAAGAAGCTATGTATATCAGGCCATGAGGGTGACCGGTGCCGGAAATATATATCAGCCTGTTTCCGAAACGATGGCAGGCAAGCTTCCTCAGAAAGTCATAAGCAGGAAGGCTGCGCACGGATATTCCAGCTATGGAAACCAGATAGGCCTGGCTACCACCCATGTCAGGGAAATATATCACGACGGCTATGTAGCAAAGCGTCTGGAAGTGGGAGCCGTCGTCGGTGCCGTGAAGGCAGAGAATGTGAGAAGGGAAAGCCCTGCCGCAGGAGATGTCATTCTCCTGCTCGGAGGACGTACCGGACGTGACGGCATCGGAGGAGCGACGGGATCTTCCAAAGAACATACTGAAGCTTCCCTCGAATCCTGCGGAAGCGAGGTGCAGAAAGGCAATGCGCCCGAAGAACGCAAACTGCAGCGCCTGTTCCGTCGTCCTGAAGTGACAAGACTGATCAAGAAATCCAATGACTTCGGTGCCGGAGGAGTAAGTGTGGCCATAGGCGAACTTACAGACGGCCTCGATATATATCTTGACCGTGTTCCTGTCAAGTACAGCGGACTGAATTCTACGGAACTTGCAATCAGCGAATCGCAGGAAAGAATGGCCGTTGTAGTAGAAGCATCCGACAAGGAGGAATTCGAAAAATACTGCAACAGTGAGAACGTGGAAGTCACACATGTGGCGGATGTTACCAATAGCCGCAGGCTCAGAATGTTCAACGGAGACAGACTTGTGGTTGATATATCAAGGGATTTCATCGACAGTGCCGGCGCCAGACATTATGCCAGGGCCGAAGTCGGCGCCGTAGAGGACAGGTCTCCATTCAAGAGGCATATTGAAGGGGCGACGTTGAAGGAAAAGATGATGAATGTCCTTGTCGATCCTAATGTCACATCGCAGAAAGGACTTGTAGAGATGTTCGATTCCACGATAGGCCGTTCCACTGTCCTTATGCCGTTCGGCGGCTATCTTCAGACTTCCGAAACGCAGGTTTCCGTCCAGAAACTTCCGGTGGACGGGTATACGGATACGGCCAGCATTATGGCTTACGGTTACAATCCGTTCATAGCCGGATGGAGTCCTTACCACGGGGCTGCCTATTCTGTAGTGGAGGCTTGTTCCAAAGTAGTCGCCGCCGGAGCCTCATATGAAAAGATGCGCTTCTCATATCAGGAATATTTCGAACGTATGACATCCGATCCGAAATCATGGGGCAAGCCTCTGAGTGCATTGCTCGGTGCTTTGAAGATGCAGGTAGAACTCGGTCTGCCTTCGATAGGAGGAAAGGATTCGATGAGCGGAACTTTTGAACATATAAACGTTCCTCCTATGCTCATGGCTTTCGGTATAACGACCGTGAATGCAGGAAAGGTGATTTCTCCTGAGTTGAAATGGGAAGGGAACAAGCTCTATCTGATAAGGCATACTCCTTTGAAAAACTACATGCCCGATACGGAGCAGCTGAAGGCTAACTGGAGCTATATAACGGAACAGATATCTGCAGGAAACATCGTGTCTGCATACAGTCTGGGATTCGGAGGTCTGGCTGAGGCCATATGCAAGATGTCGTTCGGAAATGCTTTCGGAGTAGATGTCAGGGTCGATGAAAATACATTGTTTGACTACTCATACGGATCCATTCTGGTGGAGTCGGAGACAGAACTTTCATATCCTGCAGCCGAGTATATCGGGGAAGTCACTTCCGGCGAGGATGGAATGATGAAGATAAACGGAGAATCGCTTGACATATTTGAAATGATGGATGTTAACGGCCTGAGATTCTCATCGATCTATCCTGACAAGTGCGAACCGTCACACAGTGCCGTCAGCCCTTCAGGGCTTGAAAACATCAAGCCTCTCAAAGTAAAGAAGGCAGAGATGAAATACAAAGGTACACCTGTAGACAGACCGGTAGCCTATCTGCCTGTATTTCCGGGAACAAACTGTGACTATGATACGGCCAAGGCTTTCAGAAAGGCCGGTGCGGAAGTCAGGATGAGCGTATTCTGCAACCTGACCGAATCGGATATTTTCAGGTCGATAGCAGAAATGAAGAAGAACATATCCGAATGCCACATATTCATGCTTTGCGGAGGATTCTCGGCCGGGGACGAGCCGGACGGCAGCGGGAAATTCATAGCAAATGTCCTGAACAACAAGGAAATTGCAGAGGAAATCCACAAGCTTATTGACAGGGGAGGACTCATACTCGGAATCTGTAACGGATTCCAGGCTCTCGTCAAATCCGGACTTCTTCCGTACGGACGTCTCGGAATGGTCACCAAGGATTCCCCGACATTGTTCAGGAACGATATCAACCGCCACATATCTCAGATGGTTACAACACGTGTGTCGACAACCAATTCTCCATGGTTGTCCGGATTCAGAATCGGTGACCTTCACACAATTGCCGTAAGCCATGGCGAGGGCAAGTTCGTGGTGAACGGGGAGCTTGCACGTGAACTTTTTGCAAACGGACAGGTGGCATTCCAGTATGTCGATCCTATCAGCGAGGAAGTGACGATGGAGTCGCCTTACAATCCAAACGGTTCATATTATGCGATAGAAGGTATAGTTAGCAGAAACGGGCAGATACTAGGAAAGATGGGACATACGGAGAGGTATGAAAACAATCTGTTCAAGAACATAATGGGGGATTCGCTCGAACAGCCTTTATTTGACAATGCCGTAAGGTATTTCAGGGGAGAGTGAGAACATGAAGAGAAATGAAATCCTCAAAGACAGAATTTCCGTACGGGAATATGCTGCAGACAATCAGAAATTTGTAATAGAAGAGTTTACAGACAGCATTTCGGTTTTCAACGGTATAAAAATGGCCGATATTGAAGGAAAAGGGGAAATCATGGCTGCCATGGCAGAGGAACTCGGTTGCTATCTCCGTACCAAGGGAATTGAAGCAAGATTTGTAGAGAGAATTTCTTCCAATGAAATCCTGTGTTTGAAAACGGAAATCATACCGCTTGAGATAGTGACAAGAAATATTGTTGCCGGTTCAATGGCCGGACGTCTTGGAATTGAAGAAGGTTTGAGACCGGGGAACACGATATACGATCTTTTCTACTGCAGTCCGGAACTTGAGAATCCGCTTATAAATGATCATCATGCGGTAGCGCTCGGATTTGCCGGCTATGATGAACTGGATGAAATGTATTCTGTTGCCAGGAAAGTCAACGGAATACTTTCCGTCCTTTTTGACAGGGCGGGTATTGCATTGGTCGATTTCAGATTGTGTTTCGGAAAACTGCCGGATGGCAGAATAGTTGCGGCAAGCGAGATTACGCCTGATACGGCAAGGTTCTGGGACAAGGAAACCGGCGAAAGACTCGACAAGGACAGGTTCCGTATGGATATGGGAAAGATAGGGGATTCGTACAGGTCTCTGTATCAAAGGATGAAATCGGTTTTGCAATGAATATGACGGACGACAGACAGATACACGAAGAATGCGGTGTATTCGGCGTATACAATGTACCGGATGCGGCAGTACTCGCATATTACGGCCTCCATGCCCTGCAACACAGGGGACAGGAAGGCTGCGGCATAGTTTCGGTTTCGGATGACAAGGTGTTGAAGCGTGTGAAGGGAGAAAGTCTGGTAACTGAAGTTTTCAATGAATCGAAAATAGGCTCTCTTAAGGGACGTATGGCCATTGCACATGTAAGGTATTCCACAACCGGAGGAGGCGGAATAGAAAATGTCCAGCCTTTCCTGTTCCGTCACAATACAGGCGATTTCGCCCTCGCTCATAACGGAAACCTTGTCAATTCCGCGAAACTGAGGGAATATCTGGAAAACAGGGGCAGTCTGTTCCAGTCCACTTCCGACAGCGAGATACTGGCCCATCTGATGAAGAAGGACATGAGGGACAGAAACAGTCCGAGAATCAACGCCATAACCACGGCATTGAACATGATAGAAGGTGCCTTTGCCTTTCTTATAATGACAGCCAACAGAATATATGCATGCAGGGACAAATACGGGCTCAGACCCTTGTCCGTAGGACGTCTCGGAGACGGATATGTGGTCAGCAGCGAGACTTGTGCGTTTGATGTCATGGGTGCGGAGTTTATCAGGGATATCGAACCAGGGGAGATTGTTACCATAGACAGGCACGGCTTGCGCAGCCTGAGATATTCGGAGTTCAGGAAACATCATATGTGTGCGATGGAATATGTATATTTTGCACGTCCTGACAGCGATATAGAAGGCTCCAACGTACATTCTTTCAGGAAACAGACAGGAAGATATCTGTATGAAGAGGCACCTGCAGACGCGGACATTGTAGTCGGAGTTCCGGATTCAAGCATCAGTGCGGCTATGGGTTATGCAGAAGCAAGCGGACTGCCTTATGAAATGGGACTTATTAAGAACAAATATATAGGCAGAACTTTCATTCAGCCTTCCCAGGAGCTGAGGGAAAAAGGGGTGAGGATGAAACTGTCTGCCGTTAAAAGTATAGTAAGCGGGAAAAAGGTCGTTCTGGTGGATGATTCCGTAGTCCGCGGTACTACATCCAGGAGAATTATCAGAATGCTGAAGGATGCCGGAGCTTCGGAGGTCCATCTGAGAATATCCAGTCCGATGATAAAGAATCCTTGCTATTATGGGGTGGATATTTCGACACAGGAGGAGCTGATGTGTTCCGGTAAAACTCTGGAGGAGGTCAGACAGGCGCTGGAAGCGGATTCGGTGGCATTCCTTTCCGAGGAATCCCTGTACCATGCCGGAGGGCGCAGCGAACTTTGCCTTGCGTGCTTCAACGGACATTATCCGACAGCCCTTTACGAGAATGGTAAAAAATGATGAACTGCAGCTCCTGACAACTTGAGATTGTATGTCAATGGTAATAGGAATAGATGTCGGCGGAAGTACGACGAAGATAGTTGGAATCGAGAACGGCAATGTTCTGTCTCCGCAGTTCATAACTGCGGCGGATCCGGTGACATCGCTGTTCGGAGCATTCGGAAAATACATGTATGAGAATTCCATCCGTCTCGATGAAATTTCGAGAGTCGTTCTTACGGGGGTCGGAAGTGCTCATATAAACGGAAATCTTTACGGACTGCCTACTGACAAGGCTGACGAATTTGTCGCCGATGCTCTGGGAGCCAGATTCGGCAGCAGACTTGAAAACATGGTCGTGGTGAGCATGGGTACCGGAACAACCTTCATAAGGGTGAACGGTGACGAAATAAGGCATCTTGGGGGTCTGGCAATCGGTGGAGGTACCTTGCAGGGGCTGTCTTCCATTATTTTCAAGATTACCGACGTAAGGAAGGTCGTGGATATGGCCATGCACGGCGATGCTTCGGAAGTGGACCTGCTCATATCCGATATCGCAAAAGGTGACTTGCCCGGACTTCCATCCGGTGTGACTGCTTCGAATTTCGGGAAAGCCACGGCTGATGCTGCCCCCGAAAATGTTGCTGCAGGTCTGGTAAACATGATTCTGCAGGCAATAGGCAGTGCTGCGAACTTTGTGGCGGACAATACGGGAACAAGGGATTTCGTGCTGATTGGCAACCTTTCCGTACTGCCTCAATGCAGACCGCTTTTCGACAAGGTTGAGAGGCTTTACGGGATAAGATTCCATATACCGGAATATCCTGAATTCAGGACTGCCATAGGAGCGGCATTGAGCAGTATGGCAGGCAGGTCCGGAAATATTTGAAATTATAGTAATTAACATATAGAACTAAAAGATTATGGCAGAGAGTTACGAAAAAGCAGGTGTAAACCTCGAAGCGGGTTATGAAGTCGTCCGCAGAATCAAGAGTCATGTCGCATCGACGTCGCGCCCCGGAGTCATGGGCAACATAGGGTCTTTCGGAGGTATGTTCGATCTTGCATCCCTGGGAGTACGTGAACCGGTCCTTGTAAGCGGAACGGACGGTGTGGGCACGAAATTGAAACTTGCCTTCGAGATGGACAAGCATGATACTATCGGAATCGATGCTGTGGCCATGTGCGTGAACGATGTGCTTGCACAGGGTGCCGAGCCGTTGTTTTTTCTGGATTATGTAGCCGTAGGTCATAATGAGCCGGCAAAAGTAGAGGCAATTGTTTCCGGTGTAGCCGAGGGATGCCGCCAGGCAGGATGCGCACTTGTCGGAGGTGAAACGGCGGAAATGCCCGGCATGTATTCCGACGGTGAATATGACATTGCCGGATTCACGACAGGCGTAGTGGAAAAATCCAGACTTATCGACGGGTCCAAGGTCAAGGTCGGGGATGTACTTGTGGGAATTGCTTCTTCCGGAGTGCATTCGAACGGATTCAGTCTAGTACGTAAGATATTTGCCGACAATAATCTTGATATAAAAGCTGCTTATCCGGAACTTGGCGGCAGGATTCTCGGTGAAGTGGCCCTTACTCCGACCAGGATATATGTAAAGCAGGTACTTGATGTAATAAGAAATTGCGACGTGCACGGGGTAGCGCATATAACAGGGGGAGGATTTGATGAAAATATACCAAGAATCCTTCATGAAGGCCAGGGTATAGAAGTCAAGGAAGGCACGTGGGAAATACTTCCTATATTCTCGTTCCTTGAAAAATACGGAAAAATATCCCACAGGGAAATGTTCAACATATTCAACATGGGAATCGGAATGGTTCTGGCAATGGATGCATCGGAAGCTGAAAAAGCCATATCTATTCTGGAAGGACATGGTGAAAAGGCATCCGTCATAGGATGTGTCACTTCTCAGGAAGGAGTAATAATAAGATAATATAAAACCAACTACATTATGAGAGCTTTATTCAGTGTAAGTGATAAGACCGGCGTGGTAGAATTCGCCGGTCAGCTCGTGTCCCTCGGATGGGAAATCATCGCCACGGGAGGAACAATGAAACTCCTGCAGGATGCGGGGCTGAAAATAATAAACATAAGCGAGATAACGGGATTTCCTGAGATATGTGACGGAAGGGTGAAGACCCTTCATCCGAAAGTCCATGGAGCCCTTCTGGGACGTCGCGATCTGGAAAGCCACAGGCAGCAGTTGAAGGAAAACGGGATAGAGTACATAGATATGGTGTGCGTAAACCTGTATCCATTCAAGGAAACAATCGCAAAGCCGGACGTGACAATGGAAGATGCTATCGAGCACATAGATATAGGAGGACCGTCAATGTTGAGGAGTGCGGCCAAGAACTGGAACGATGTCACCGTCGTATGCAATCCGGAGGATTATCCGGTAATCATATCGGAAATAAGGGAACACGGTAACACCACAAAGGAAACACGTCTTCAGCTTTCCGCAAAAGCCTATACCCATACGGCCGAATATGATATGATGATAGCTTCATACATGCGCACCCAGGCTGGTCTCAATGAAAAACTGTTCCTGGAATATGATTTGAAACAGAGCCTGCGCTATGGTGAAAATCCTCATCAGAATGCAAAATTCTACGCAAGTGCGGATAAGGTACCTTATTCTCTTGCAACGGCTGAACAACTGAATGGAAAGGAATTGTCATATAACAATATACAGGATGCCAATGCCGCCCTCAATATCGTCAGGGAGTTCGATGAACCTTTCTGTGTCGGACTGAAGCATATGAATCCTTGTGGGGCAGCTGTCGGAAAGGATGTTGTAGAAGCTTGGCAGAAGGCATTCGATGCAGACAAGGTAAGCATATTCGGAGGAATAGTCGCAACAAACAGGGAAATTACCGGGGAAGCGGCCGAACTTATGAAACCGGTCTTTCTTGAAATCATTATGGCCCCGTCATTTACGAAAGAGGCGCTTGAAGTGCTCTTCACGAAAAAGAATCTCCGTCTTCTCAAGGTTGACATGAGAAAGGACGACTGTCCGCGCATGCAGTATGTAAGCGTAAACGGCGGACTTCTCGTACAGAACCAGGACAAGAATACGAAAGAGGTGGTGGAAGACATGTGCGTCACTAAGGTCAGACCTGATGCCTCTTATATGGCTGACCTGAATTTTGCATGGAAAATTGTCAAGCATATCAAGTCCAATGCAATTGTAGTTGTGAAGGACGGTATGACAATGGGAGTGGGTGCCGGTCAGATGAACCGTATCGGGTCTGCCGAAATCGCTTTGAAACAGGCTGCCGCATTGTGCAGCGAACACGGAAAGGATGTCCGTGAGGTCGGTCTGGTTATGGGATCGGATGCATTTTTCCCGTTTGATGACTGCGTGACTCTCGCAAACGAATATGGCGTGAAAGCCATAGCTCAGCCGGGCGGAAGCGTACGTGACAACGACTCCATAGTCAAGGCCGATGAGTTCGGAATATCCATGATGTTTACAGGTGAGCGTCATTTCAAACATTAAAAGCTGATAAGGTCATGATGGAAATTTCCAGTTCAATAATCAATGACAGGGCGACAGGAGAAGTCTGTCAGGTGTCCAAACTGTACAAGGGTGCCGAACTTGAGACTCCGAAGGCAGCCACCGTCCTTGTTATTGGAGGCGGCGGCAGATGTCATGCCATCGTAGATGCCTTGTCCAAATCGGCAAGTGTGGGCAAGATATATTGCGCTCCCGGTAATGCCGGCATTTCCCGTCAGGCGGATTGTGTTCCCATCAAGGAAACCCAGGTGGAACAATTGCGCGATTTTGCACTCCAGTATGGCGTCGATCTTACTGTAGTAGGCCCGGAGGTCGCTCTGGCAGCAGGAATATCGGATGTCTTTGCTGAAGCGGGACTCAGGATATTCGGACCTTCCAGGGCCGCAGCCACAATCGAGTCCAGCAAGGATTTCGCAAAAAGGCTTATGGCAAAATACGGCATACCTACAGCTGCCTACAGGACTTTCGATGATTATGGAGAAGCCCTTGAATATGTGAAGAACGGCAGTTTCCCTGTAGTTTTGAAGTATGACGGACTGGCGGCAGGCAAAGGCGTCGTCATTCCTGAGAATATGGAGGATGCCGAAACTGCACTGAAAGACATGCTTCTCGATGACAAGTTCGGAAAAGGGAAAGTTGTGATAGAGGAATTCCTTACGGGACCGGAGTTCTCCTTCATGTGTTTCGTCGATGGGGAAAGGGTATGGCCTATGGCTTTGTCCCAGGACCACAAACGTGCTTATGAGGGCGATAAGGGACCCAATACGGGAGGAATGGGAGCTTATTCGCCTCTTCCATTCATAACTGAAGATGACAGGGAGTTTGCCATGGAGCATATCATGAAACCGACTGCTTCTGCCATGCTTGCCGAAGGATGTCCTTTCAAGGGAGTCCTTTACGGCGGTCTGATCAAGACTCCTTCCGGCATAAAGGTGATCGAATTCAATTGCCGGTTCGGAGATCCTGAGACAGAAGTCGTGCTTCCTCTTTTGGAAACCGATATATACGGGATATTCAGTGCAGTTGCGGACAGTTCTGAAATGCCGGAAATCAGATGGTCGCCAGAAGCTTCCATGGGTTTTGTAATGGCTTCGAAGGGATATCCCGGAACTTATGCCAAAGGATTTGAAATCGGCGGATTGGAAGAAGCCGGGAATGACCCTTCAATATCCATATATCATATGGGGACCTCTTCTGAGGACGGGAAGTTCTTCACTTCCGGAGGGCGTGTCCTTATGGTCGTAGGCAGGGGCGACTCATTGAAAACAGCACATGACAAGGCTTTGGAGGCCGTAGAAAAGATACATTGCGACAATCTGTTCTATCGCAAGGATATCGGATGGAGGGTAATGTTATGATAATAAGCGGAAAGGAACTCTCGGCCAAACTAAAGGCCGAAATGGCTCGGGAAGTAGCTGCTTTCCCTGAAAAATATGGACGGGTTCCGCATCTGGTCGTAATTCTGGTCGGAGATAATCCGGCGAGTGTTTCATATGTAACAGGAAAGGCAAAGGCATCCGAGGCCGTAGGTATCAGAAATACCACAATACGCCGTCCGTCAGAAATTACGGAGCAGGAACTGCTGTCACTTATCAAAGACCTGAATGAGGATGACTCGGTGGATGGAATTCTTGTCCAGCTGCCGCTTCCTGAACATATAAGCGAGGCCAGGGTTATAGAGACTATTGCCAGAGAAAAGGATGTGGACGGTTTTCATCCTTTGAATGTAGCCGCATTGTGGCAAAAACAGCCTTGCATACTTCCTTGTACGCCAAAGGGTATAATCAAGATGCTTAAGGCTGCCGGTGTCCGCATTTCCGGGAAACGTGCAGTCGTGATAGGTCGCAGCAACATAGTCGGACTGCCAGTCGCCAAACTGCTTCTCGACGAAAATGCCACGGTTACCATAGCGCACAGCAGGACGGAGGATCTTCCGTCACTGACGCGCCAGGCGGACATCCTCGTAGTCGCAATCGGCAGACCGCGTTTCGTGACTTCAGACATGGTTTCCGACGGAACCGTCGTCATTGATGTCGGAGTGAACAGGGATCCGGAAACAGGCAAGCTCTGCGGAGACGTGGATTATGCCGCAATAGAACCTAAGGCATCGGTAATAACTCCGGTTCCGGGAGGCGTCGGTCCCATGACCATATGCTGCCTCATGGAAAATACGATAGAGTGCTTCCTCGAAAGAATCACTCGACGATAATACCTTCTTGTCTCATTTCTGCAATTGCCTCGCGGTGTCCGGTTTCGTCCACATATCCGAGGCAATGCTGAAGGAGATGTACTCTGAATCCGGCTTTCTTGAGGTCGAGACATGTGTTTTTGATGCAATATTCGGTAGCGATACCGGATACGAATACGTCGCTGCAGTCCAGAAGTTCCAGAACTTCGGCGAGTGACTGTCCGGCAGCATTGGTGCCTTCAAAACCCGAGTACTGTTCTTCAGACGGATCGCATCCTTTGTCGAAAGTCAGCTCTTCCCTGACGTAAGGCTGGAGGTCTTTGTGGATTTCTCCACCTTTTGTCCCGGCAACGCAGTGGGAAGGCCATATTCCGCCGTTCTCTATGAAAGACGAGTGGTTTGCCGGATGATGGTCCCGTACGAAAAGTATCGGATATGTATCCAGAATTTCATTCTCTTCCCCGTTTTGTCCTTTGGTGACAGTCTCTATATATCCGAGGGTGTTTCTTACCGCATTTTCCGCATTTGCGCATGCCAGCGACCCCTCTATGAAATCGTAGAGAAAATCTACAGCTATCAGTGCCGAATTCATATCTTGAAGTTGTTTATTTCCGTAAATAGCTTGTTTATCATATCCATTTTGAGATTGTAGAGGCTGTCCGATATATCCACCTTGTAATAATGCGGATTGATGAGCCTCCGTTCACTTGGACTGAAGTGTGCAAGGGTATCAGCATAATATGCTTTCTTGTCCGAAAGACTTTCTTGTCCGAAACATCTCTTGCCGTTTTCCATCATAAGGATCTGGAGAGGTTTGGCCGAATATGTCCCGGATTCGAATGTCTTGAACTTGTACCTGTCATATTCGTCATAGATAGTGAAAGTTTCATTGTTTTCTATCTGCCTGCTCAATTCGTCTCCTCTCAGACATGTCACATCCGCCTTGTATATCGCTCCCTTTTCCGAATCGTTTCTGGTTATCCTGTATGTGATCTGGAATCCCGGATTGATAAGCTTTATCTTGTCCTCGGACCTTTTCAATACAGGTTCCCCGTCGATCTGTACCAGTTTGTATACGTTGCCGAAACAAGGATTTGCCTTGCTTGTTGCAATTGCATCTCCTACTCCGTAAGAGTCAATGCAGGCTCCCTGACGTTCCAGGTCGCTTATAAGGTATTCATCCAGGGAATTTGTCGCGAAAATCTTGCAGTTTCTGAAACCGCTTGCATCCAGTATTTTCCTGCATTCCGTAGACAGGTAAGCCAGGTCACCGCTGTCGAGCCTTATTCCGTATCCAGGACCATAGCAGTCGTCAATGCCGTTTTCCCTGTATGCTTTCATCGCATTGAGAATTCCGCACCGGAGAGTGTCATAGGTGTCTATGAGAAGGATCAGAGGTTCTCCTGCATGGGTCTTTATATAGGTGTCGAATGCCTTGTGTTCTCCCTCTACGGAACATCCGAATGACGTGACGTAGCTGTGTGCCATCGTACCTGTTGACATCATGTCGAACAATGCTCCCGTCATGATATTTGAAGAATTGCTGCATCCCGCGATTATTGCCGCTTTAGCACCGTATACTGCGGCCCATGGCCCGTGTGCCCTTCTGGAACCGAATTCGCTGACAGGACGGTTGGTCGAACGGCATACCCTGGATGCCTTTGTGGCAACCGCCATCTGGTGGTTCATTATGCAGAGCATGGGGGTTTCAAGGACCTGTGCTTCAATCAGAGGAGCCTCCACTATTATGACAGGCTGTGACGGGAAAGCTATTTCTCCCTCCCTCATCGCATAGACATTCCCTGTGAACTTCATTTTTGAAAGGTAATTTCTGTATTCCGCATATTCTTCACCGGGAAGGAATTTTTCAAAGAATCCGGTATCGGCATTTCCCAGATTGCCAATCATTTCCAGAACTTCATCAGTACCGCTGACAACAGCCCAGTTGTTGTTCTCCGGGGCTTTTCTGTAAAAAAGATTGAAGATTGCGATCTGATTCTTCTTACCGCAATCATAGAAGGACTTTCCCATTGTATACTGGTACTTGTCGGAGCAATAAGCGTTATTGAACATCCTATGGTAAATAATATTCTGCAAATGTAGTTTTTTTTATCAGAAGCGGACCGGTTTTTCAGAAAAACATATGATTTCGCTATCTTTGCAACGTTTATAATTGCCTGTCATCGTATCCCGGCTGTTATGGCAAGGATTAAGTATTGATATTATGGTTGAAGATTTGCAGATCCAGTTTGAACGCGTATTTGGAACAAGGCCTGACAGTGTCCGCGAACTTTCTCCTTCGGGGAGCAACAGAAGGTATTTCAGATTATCTGCCGGAGCCGTTTCCGCAATAGGTGTCATCGGTACCGACAGAAAAGAAAATGAGGCATTTTGTTATATTGCCTCTCACTTCCGTGGTAAAGGTATTGCTGTTCCTGAAATATATGCTGCAGGTCATGAAGGAATGACCTATATTCAGGAAGATCTGGGAGACGGGATATTGTATTCACTGCTGGAGCCTTCAAGGAAGAAAGGCGAGTATACCGCCGAGGATGAAAAACTTCTGTGCACTACGATATCCAGGCTTCCGGACATTCAGTTCAAGGGGGCGGAGAACCTTGATTTCGACAAGTGCTATCCCCAGCCGTGTTTTGATATGAAAACAGTCATGTTCGACCTGAATTATTTCAAATACTGTTTTCTGAAGCCCGTGGGGATGGAATTCAATGAAATCCTTCTTCAGGACGACTTTGAAAATCTTGCGGGAGAATTGCTTGCCGGAGATCTGGATGGATTCATGTACAGGGATTTTCAGGCACGGAATGTCATAATAAGGAATGGAGAACCGTGTTTCATAGATTTTCAGGGAGGCAGGAAGGGACCGGTGTATTATGATGTGGCATCTTTCATCTGGCAGGCAAGGGCGCGGTATCCTCATGAACTGAAGGAAAAGATGCTTGATGCCTATCTTTCATCCTTGAAAAGATATGCCGAGGTGGATGAAGACATGTTTCGCCGGCGTCTCAGGGTTTTCAGGCTTTTCCGGTTTCTTCAGGTTTTGGGGGCATACGGTTTCAGGGGATTATGGGAAAAGAAACCACATTTTATCGGGAGTATTCCTAGCATGATGGAAAATGTCAGGGAGTTGCTTGCCGAGGAATCTTTCTCCCGTTTCCCGTATCTGTCAGAAATACTGTCGCATATTTCCGATTCTTGCGATTTCATTCGTGAAGCCAGTGACAATGTTCTGGAAGTCAGGGTCTGCAGTTTTTCTTACAGGAAGGGCATACCTTCGGACTGGTCCGGAAACGGGGGCGGCTATGTCTTCGACTGCAGAGCCATTCCTAATCCGGGAAAATTGGAAAAGTACAGGAAATCGACAGGTATGGACGAGGACGTACGCAGTTATCTGGAAGAGGACGGTACGGTATATTCTTTCATGGACAATGTTTGCGGAATGGTAGACAGACATGTCGAAAAGTATCTGGAACGTGGTTTTACCAGCCTTATGGTATGTTTCGGCTGTACCGGCGGACAGCACAGATCAGTCTATTGCGCCGAATCTCTGGCTGCACATCTGGTTTCCAGATATCCCGTACGTGTAAGGCTTGTGCACAGGGAACAGAAAGTTGACAGGATATTGGAAGGATTGCATATATGAAAGCCATGATTTTTGCCGCCGGGCTTGGAACCCGGCTCAAGCCGCTTACGGATACTATGCCCAAGGCTTTGGTATCCGTGGGAGGCAGGACATTGCTTGAACATGTAGTGACCAGGCTCAAAGCGGCAGGTGTCCGAGAAATTGTCATAAATGTGCATCATTTCGCAGACATGATCGAGGATTATGTCCGGCAGAACGATTCGTTCGGAATCAAGGTCAGCTTCTCAGACGAAAGGGAAGGCTTGCTGGAAACCGGAGGCGGAGTGCTGAAAGCAAGGAAATACCTGGAAGGAGCTCCGTTCGTTGTCCACAATGTAGACATACTTTCAGATCTGGACCTTGCCGGATTGATGAAGGAAACTGACGGCAGGACTTTGGCTGTGCTGGCGGTAAGCGATCGTCCCACTTCCAGATATCTTCTTTTTGATGAAGATATGATGCTTGCAGGATGGATGAATGTCAAGACAGGAGAAGTCAAGTCTCCTTTCGGGAAGATAGATCCCGCACGATACCGGGCATATGCATTTTCTGGTATTCATTGCATGGCAGAGGTGGTTTTTGACGCAATGGACAGTCTTGGATTCAACGGACGTTTCCCGGTCATGGATTTTTATCTGAAGGCTGCTGCCTGTTATCCTGTACGCGGCTTTCTATGTAAAGACCTCCATCTGATGGATGTCGGCAAACTGGATACTCTCGACAGTGCCGCGTCCTTCTGCATGAAGTATGATATCGGTCATTAACAAAAATAAAAAAGATATGAAATTTATTGGAAACATATTGTGGCTCATTCTCGGTGGCCTTCTTGTGAGCCTCTATTATTTTGTCATGGGAATATTGTTTTGCCTCCTGATAGTAGGAATCCCTTTCGGACTGCAGCTTTTCAAAATGGCTAAATTTGCCTTGTGGCCTTTCGGAAATGATATACTGTCAGATACCAACGACGGCGGATGCCTCGCTGTTTTCATGAATGTAATATGGATTCTTTTCGGAGGACTCGAGATAGCTTCCATCCATATTTTCTTCGGAATCCTGTGCTGCATAACACTTATAGGGATACCATTCGGATTCCAGCATTTCAAGATGGCACTGCTTGCACTCGTACCATTCGGAAAGAAAATCGGCTGCAGCAGATAATTCAGTTCCTTAATCCTTCCGTTTCGCCGGCATCGGCAGCCTTGCAGTTGCTGCGTCCTTCCTTGATTGGAATCCTGTAGAGTACCGCCAGTGCAGCTGCCGTAATGATTGCACATAATGCCATTGTCGCAGCAAAAGCTCCCGGACTCATTATTTCCCTGAAGGAGTCGATGTCTTTGAACGCATCTATATTGCCTAGAATCACGGAAAATGTATTGTTCACGCAATGCATGAGCATGGTGAGCTTGAGGGAGCCGGTCTTGTAATATACGTAGCCGAACATCAGGCCCATTCCCAATGCCGGTATTCCCTGCCATATGTTTGCATGGAGCAAAGCGAAGAAAACAGACGATACTGTTATCGCAATTGCCGGAGAAGTCCTCTGCAGCAGTCCCCGCAGAATCAGTCCGCGGCACAGAAGCTCTTCAAAAAACGGTGCCATTACTGAAACGGACAGGAGTGTAGCCCAAAGAGGACCTTCCATAAGCATTTCCATTGCCTGTTCCATGTTTTCAGGCATTGGAGGCAGCAGTTCGGTAATGCTGCTCAGGATTGCAGACAAAGCTACCGTCGCCATGGAAAGAATCACGGAAAGCATAATGCCGGCCTTTGCTCCGAAATTGTCACTGTCTACAAGATAACCTTTTTCAAACATAATGTTTCTCCTGCTTTTTGCCGATGCATACAGCAAGGCAGGAAGAAACATTACAGGATATGAAATCAGAGTTCCGTATATGCCCGCGTCCCCGTTCCTGTAAATCGATATGAAAACGGCGGTTACGCCGATGCCGAGCAATGTTCCCAAAAGGAACATCAGAAAAATCATGAATGTTTCCTTGAAATCAGGTATAAAGAAACTTAATGACGAGAACAGGTCATAAGGCTTGCCTGAACTTCTTTTTTTGAAAAATCCCATATGTCTGAAAAAGTTATCCGGTATATTCTATTCCTGTTTCCCGTAGAGCGGGGAAGGATATATCCCCTTGTCTGCAAACTCCTGGAATTTGGCAACGACTCCGGGCCTGTCTTCCTTGAATGTCACTCCGAACCAGCGGGAAGGCGTGGACAGCAGTTCGGTCGCAGAATCTCCGCTTTTTATCATGCAGTCGACAGCATACGGAATGTAGAATTCCGCCTTGAGTTCATTTATGTTCTTTTTCAGGAATTCAGTGAAGATTTCCCCGCTCTTGCGGAAATAGTCAGGGGTGAATCCCCACATGTTCATCGAACACAGGGCCTTGCCGTCAAGTGCTACCTTTTCCCCTGAAGCATTGTCTCCATATACGATTCCGCCTGCTTCCCTTGCTATGTTATGATGTTCTTCCACATGTGTCAGCATACCTTTCCCGTCAGAAGAACATATGCCTCTGGAAACGCCTCCTGATTCGGACAGGGTATTCTCAAGCTGGAATCCCACGATGCAGTACTGTCCTTCAGTCTTTTCATGATTTTTGAGCCAGCCGGCCAGAATTCCGAAAGATTCCTTGCCATAGTAGTCATCGCCGTTGATAACTGCAAACGGCTCGTGGATTACATCTTTAGCCATAAGAACGGCATGAGCCGTACCCCAGGGCTTTACCCTTTCGGGATTCATCGTGAAACCGGAAGGAATCCTGTCAAGCTCCTGGACAACGAATTCGAATTTAAGCGGCTCTCCGTCAGCACATCTGACATGACTGTATTTTTTATGTACCATATCCTCGAACTGGGCCCTGAAATGTTCTCTGACAATGTATACGACTTTTCCGAAGCCTGCCTGTACGGCATCATAGATTGAATAGTCGATGATCGTTTCACCGTTCGGACCCAGACCGTCCATCTGCTTGAGTCCGCCGTACCTGCTTCCCATTCCGGCAGCCAGAACTAATAAAGTTGGTTTCATTTCTTTAATAAATTTATGAATATTTAAATCAAACAATTTCTATTGAAGAAACAGACGATAAATCATACAAATTTAATTATTTTTGCGGAAAATAATTATTTTCGAACCAAGTGAGGAAACTTAAGGAAATATTCAGGGGCGAGCACGGAGGGTTCATACAGTTCGTCGCCTATTCCACCGTCTTTACCCTTCTCCTGATGACATTCGCCCCGGGAAACAATATCATCAACTGGGCGAGGGCCCGGATTGAAATTGCAAGGCAGGAAAAACAAATCCGCGAGTATGCCGCCGAAATCGATGAGATGGAGCGGAAGATACGCAAACTTTCGTCCGACAGGGATACCCTGGAAAAATTCGCCAGGGAGGAATTCAATTTTTCCGCCCCCGGCGATGATGTCTATATCGTTGAAGAATGATTTCTAGAAACCGGTGTAATTCATCGGTGTAATGGCCCTCAATTCTTCCTTGACGCTTTCATTTACATTCAGCTGCTCGATGAATGCTGCTATAGTTTCATGGTTGATTCCGCTTCCGGTCCTTGTCAGTGCCTTGAGCGTCTCATAAGGATTAGGGTAGTTCTCCCTTCTGAGAATCGTCTGTATCGCTTCAGCCACGACGGCCCAATTGTGCTCAAGGTCGTTCGCGATGGCACTTTCATTAAGTATGAGCTTGCCAAGGCCTTTCTTGAGGGAGTTGAGGGCAATCATCATATGTGCGAACGGCACACCGGCATTTCTCAATACGGTGGAATCGGTAAGGTCTCTCTGCAGTCTCGATATCGGAAGTTTCATTGAAAGGAAAGTCAGCACCGCATTTGCCATTCCCAGATTGCCTTCGGCGTTTTCAAAGTCAATAGGATTTACCTTGTGCGGCATTGCCGAAGATCCTACCTCGTTTTTGTTGACTTTCTGCTTGAAATATTCCATTGATATGTATGTCCAGATGTCGCGGCACATGTCTATAAGAATGGTATTTATTCTTCTCAGATTGTCGAAAATGGATGCAAGGTTGTCATAATGCTCGATCTGCGTCGTAGGGAATGACCGTTTCAGTCCGAGAGAATCCACAAAAGCGTTTCCGAATGAAACCCAGTCGATGCCAGGGTAAGCAATCTTGTGTGCATTCATGTTGCCGGTAGCCCCGCCGAACTTTGCAGGATATGTCAGAAGCGAAAACTGGCGCAGCTGTTCCTCTATTCTTACCTGGAATACCTTGAATTCTTTTCCCACCCTTGTCGGTGAAGCCGGCTGTCCGTGTGTTTTGGCAAGCATTGGAATGTCTTTCCATTCTTCTGCCATGGACCTGACGGTTGTCAGCACCTCTTCAAGAAGAGGCATAAATGCACTTTCCACCGCTTCCTTTATGGACAATGGAACTGAAGTGTTGTTGATATCCTGGGATGTAAGTCCGAAATGTACGAATTCACCCCATCTGATTATTCCGAGCTCCTTGAATTTGTCCTTGATGAAATATTCCACCGCCTTGACATCATGATTTGTGACTTTTTCAATCTCCTTTACCTTTGCTGCGTCATCGGGAGTCATGTTCCTGTATATGTCCCTCAGTTTCCCGAACATCGATGAATCGAAGTCCGCCAGCTGGGGCAGCGGAATTTCACACAAAGCGATGAAATATTCTATTTCGACCCTCACCCTGTATCTTATGAGTGCGTATTCGCTGAAATAATTCCTGAGCTGTTCAGTCTGACGCGAGTATCTGCCGTCCACAGGAGATACCGCCAAAAGTGAATGATTGTCCATAGCTGTATTTTTAGTCACGCAAATATAACCAATTTACTTTAATATCCCGTAAATCTCCACCGTCCTCGCCGCTTCTGCTACATCATGCACCCTCAGAATGTCGGCTCCATTCTCCATGGCGGCATAATGCAGGACCTGTGTCTGTGGAAGAGCTTTTTCCGGAGTAATGCCGAATTTTCGGTAAATCAGACTTTTTCGGGATACTCCTACAAGTATCGGTTTACCGAATTTTCTGAAAGTCCCCAGGTTTTTTATCAGTTCATAGTTTTGTGCAATTGTCTTTGAAAATCCGATACCCGGATCCAATATCCAGTTCCTTATTCCTGCCTTTTCCGCTTTCCCGGCAAACTTTTCAAAATATCCGGCGACTTCTCCTGCCACATCCGTATAATCGCAGAAATCCTGCATGTTTTCCGGTTTTCCCTTTTTATGCATTGCCACATATTCCAGGTCGAGACGTCCTACTGTTCCCAGCATTTCCTCATCATCTTCTCCGGCAGAGATGTCATTGACTATGAATTTTCCAATGTTCTCATATACCCTTCTGACTATTTCCGAAAAATATGTGTCAATGGAAAATGCCGTGCCGGGGAATTCCTTCCCCAGCACATCAATGACAGGAGCCAGTCTTCTCCATTCTTCTTCGATTCCCACGCCTGCCGAACCAGGCCTTGTCGAGCATGCGCCTATATCTATTATGTCGGCCCCTTCTTCCAGCATTGTTCCTATTTTCCCGAGCACTTTCCCTACATCCGTCTTGCCGTTGCTGTCGAGGCATCTGCTGGGTGAGAAATATGAGTCACCGGTAAGATTGACGATGCCCATTATCCTTATCGTTTTCTTTTTCATGTAACTATCCTTTATCGTAATATGGACAGGATATAACAACTCCCGAAACCGCATGCTAAAATATCTCTTATATTCCTTATATGCAAAAATCAAAACAGATTCTTATCTTTGCCGATATGGAGGATTGAATTATGCTTGTAGTAATAGAAGGGCTTGACGGGTCCGGAAAATCGACCCAGGTGAAAAAAATGAAGACTTATCTTCAGTCAGTTACAGGAAAACTGGATTATATCCATTTCCCGCGTTATGATGCTCCGGTCTACGGACCGTTGATCAGCAGCTTCCTGAGGGGCGATTTCGGTTCGAATAATGAGGTACACCCGCAGCTTGTCGCACTTCTTTTTGCGGAGGACAGACATGCGGCCGCCCCTGTCATGAAGCGTACGCTTGAGGAAGGCGGAACCGTTCTGCTTGACAGATATGTTTATTCCAATATTGCATACCAGTGTGCGAAACTTGAAGATGAATCACGCAGATCGGAACTGCGTGACTGGATTTTCAGGACAGAATATGAAGATTTCGGATTACCTGAACCTGACCTTAACATATTTCTGGATGTCCCGATTGAATTTGTAGAAAAAAAACTTAACTCCGAAAGGGCAGGAGAGGACAGGAGTTATCTGGAGGGCAGCCGTGATATTCATGAAGCGGATATCGATTTCCAGAAACGTGTCCGGGATATTTACAAGCAACAATGTGAGATAGACAGGGATTTCATCCGGATAGACTGCTCGGACCGCTGCGGTTTCATGCTGCCTCCTGACGATATTTTCAATAAAATAAAAATGGTTGTGGATAAAATATTGAAGGCAGAAAAATGAAATTTTCTCTAAAACAATTGTATTTGCGTTCCAGACGTTTCAGCGCATTTCTGCTCGGTTTCGTTTTCGTGATATCGGGAATCCTGAAACTTATGGATCCTGTCGGGACAGGTCTCATCGTCGATGAGTATTATGCCTTTTTCAAGGTAGGTTTTCTTGATTTTTCATCAAAGGCCATGGGAATATTCATGGCTTTCGTCGAGACAGTAACTGGCGTATGTCTCGTTACAGGTGTCTGGAGAAAGGTTACCGCTGCTGTCACGCTTGCACTCATGTCGTTATTTACACTTGTAACAGCTGTCCTTGTCATTTTCAATCCTCCTATGGATTGCGGATGTTTCGGTGAAGCCGTGCATCTGACACATATTCAGACGTTCATAAAGAATATCGTTCTCGACGTAATGGCTGTATACGCCTTTGTTCCTTTCAGGGATTTCGGCAAAGCCAAGAAACGGAAGTATGTTTCATTCGCGCTGGTCATTATTGCCGTGATTGTTTTTTCGCTTTATTCACTTCTGAACATTCCTGCCGTCGATTTTACCGATTATTCGCTTTCTGAAAGGATACAGACCGGAAACAAGACTGTCTATGATACGGAACAGCTATATGAAGCTGTTTTTACATATGAAAGAAACGGCGAACAAAGGACTTTCACGCTGGACAATCTTCCGGACTCCACTTGGACTTTCATCAGCAGTGAGACTGTAGCCAAAGGCAATCCCGCCGATTACAGGGAAGAACCGAGGCTTTCGTTTTATGATGCTTCCGGCAATTACATGGATGAACTGGCATATGAAGGCAACGTGATGGTCATTTCTATTTATAATCCGGAAAAGTTCGGAGAGGATGATTTCCTCAAAGTCTCTTCTCTGGTCCAGGCTTCCGTCCAGAACGGGATACGCCCTCTGATATTGTCGGCGTCATCACATTCGGATTTCGGGAAGGCCATGGCAGAAGCAGGACTGAATGAGAATATCGCCGCATCGCTCCTTTCCGGCATGTATACGTCCGATTACAAGACATTGATTACATTGAACCGTTCGAACGGAGGCGCCACATATCTATGCGAAGGCTTTATACTGAAAAAATGGGCGCAGAGAAACCTACCGGACAAGGATTCCCTGCACCAGCTTCTTTCACTTGACCAGACTGAGGTATATCTGAACAGCAGTACCTATGCCAATCTGAAATTCCAGGCATTCATGCTTTATATCATGGCCGTGATGCTTCTGCTATAGGTCTTTCCATACCGTTTTATATTGATATTCACCGTCCGTCACTGAAAAAATGGCGGATGTTGTTTCGTTATTATTATTATTAATTTTACGGAGTGTTCGTGAAACGGCACATAAAGAACCATGTAACCACAACAACCGATAACCTCAATCCCATGAAAAAGTTTTTTCCGGCCTTAATTCTTCTGTTCCTCTGGATAACCCAGTCCTATGGCCAGGTGACGTCGGGCAATATCGAGATGTCAGCCCTCAATGTATTGGTCCTCGATGCAGGTAACAAGGAGCCACTTCAGATGGCGACCGTATATATAATGCCTGCCGGTGATACGACCGTTACGTCCTTTTCCTTTACGGACAGGCATGGGCGTGCGACATTGAAGGACTTTGCCGCGGGCAACTATGTCGTGAACGTTCAGATGCTTGGCTTCAAACCGTATGCGGAGGAAATGACGTTGAAGCCCCGATCGTGGGTTCGGTAACGGTAAGGTTGGAAGAGGAC
>CASGDV010000006.1 GCA_949300335.1 uncultured Bacteroidales bacterium
TTGGCTCCTGTCGGGTCCGAAAATGAAAAAATCGGCCCCGAAACGGAGCCGAAGATATAAAAAGATGAGTTCGATCGGAAAAACCACAGGGACAGTCTGCCGGTTTACTCATGTTGAAGGAATTAAACGACAGTCCCTAAATAATTGAAAAATAATGAGGTGGAATTTTATACATAAAATGAACAATTTTTATTCTTCTCATAAGTACGGGACATGGATTTGATTTTTTGCAGAAATATGAACGTATATTGCTTGATGCATCTTCAGAATACTCACGCGGATGTGTTGTTCCTAAAGGAGTCTGGCATACTGTCATTGTTCATGAGCCCTCAGTGATATTTGAAGCAAAAGATGGTGTGTATCTGCCACAGTCAGAAAGTGATGTGATGAAACGGTAGTTTATCTTATGATAGGAGCAACTAATAGGAAGATTCTCATTACCGGGGCCGCGGGGTTTATAGGGGCCAATCTTGTCCTGGCGCTGCTGGAGAAGGAAAGCGGTGCAAGCATTGTCGGAATCGACAGCATGAATGATTACTATGATGTAAGCATCAAGGAGTTCAGACTCAGGGAAATAGAGAAAAAGGTTTCCGGACTGCATGGTGCTGAAGGTTCGGCAGAAAGGCCATGGACATTCATCAAGGGCAATATCGCGGACAAGGCTCTCGTTGAACAGATTTTCAGGGAATATGAGCCGGATATCGTAGTGAATCTGGCTGCGCAGGCCGGTGTGCGCTACAGTATCACGAATCCCGATGCCTATATCGAGTCCAACATCATCGGGTTCTATAATATCCTGGAAGCCTGCCGTCATTCCTATGACGGAGGAAAATCGGGTGTAAGGCATCTGGTGTATGCATCCAGTTCGTCCGTCTATGGCTCGAACAGGAAGGTTCCTTATTCCACGGAGGACAAGGTTGACAATCCGGTGTCGCTCTATGCTGCAACCAAAAAAAGCAATGAACTGATGGCCCATGCTTATTCGAAGCTCTACGACATACCGTCTACCGGACTCCGTTTCTTTACTGTATATGGTCCTGCCGGGCGCCCGGACATGGCCTATTTCGGCTTTACCGACAAACTGTTGAGAGGTGAGAAAATACAGATCTTCAATTACGGGAACTGCAGGCGTGATTTCACGTATATTGATGACATTGTGGAAGGGGTGAGACTGGTTATGCATAAGGCTCCGGAGAGAAAGACCGGCGAGGACGGACTACCTGTGCCTCCTTATGCTGTCTATAACATAGGAAACAGCAATCCGGAGAATCTTCTTGATTTTGTGGACATTCTCCAGCAGGAACTTGTAAGTGCCGGTGTCCTGCCGGAGGATTATGATTTCGAGGCCCACAAGGAACTTGTTCCGATGCAGCCGGGGGATGTTCCGGTGACATATGCGGACACATCCGCGCTTGAAAGGGATTTCGGATTCAGACCAAATACTTCCTTGAGGACGGGGTTGCGTAACTTCGCACGCTGGTACAAGGATTTTTATATGTCAGTTTATTCTTAATTTTGCAGAATATTTAATTTTTGATATATGGATACAAAGATTGCGGTGGCCGGGACCGGCTATGTGGGTTTGTCCATGGCAGTGCTTCTGTCACAGCACAACAAGGTGACGGCGGTTGATATCGTGAAAGAGAAGGTGGACCTGATAAATTCAGGCAAGTCCCCGATCCAGGATGAATATATAGAGAAATATCTGGCGGAGAAAAAACTGGATTTAGTGGCGACTCTTGACGGGGAGCAGGCATACCGGGATGCGGAGTTCGTGGTGATAGCCGCTCCGACCAACTACGACAGCAAGAAGAATTTCTTCGATACTTCTGCAGTGGAGGCTGTGATAGATATGGTGATGAAGTGTAATCCGGATGCCATAATGGTTATCAAGTCCACTATTCCTGTGGGATATACGGAATCCATCAGGGAAAAGACAGGAAGCCGCAACATCATTTTCAGTCCGGAATTCCTGCGTGAGTCAAAGGCTCTGTATGACAATCTTTATCCGAGCAGGATCATTGTCGGTACGGATTTCTCGGACCCGAAACTGGTGGATGCAGCGCACAAGTTTGCAGGACTGCTTCAGGAAGGTGCCATAAAGGAGAATGTGGATACTCTTTACATGGGATTCACTGAGGCTGAGGCCGTGAAGCTTTTTGCCAACACGTATCTCGCTCTGCGCGTCAGCTATTTCAATGAACTGGATACCTATGCCGAGATGAAGGGACTGAACACGCAGCACATAATAGACGGCGTGTGTCTGGACCCTCGTATCGGCAGCCATTACAACAATCCGTCATTCGGTTACGGCGGCTATTGTCTTCCGAAGGATACCAAACAGCTGCTTGCCAATTATGCCGACGTTCCGGAGAATCTTATCGAGGCAATCGTTGAGAGCAACCGTACAAGGAAGGATTTCATCGCTGACAGGGTGCTGGAGATTGCGGGGTATTATACGGCCAACAGCGACTGGGACGAGAACAGGGAGAAGACAGTTGTTGTCGGTGTCTACCGTCTTACGATGAAGAGCAATTCCGACAATTTCCGTCAGAGTTCCATCCAGGGCGTAATGAAGCGGATCAAGGCGAAAGGGGCAACGGTAGTAATCTATGAGCCTACGCTTGAGGACGGGACTACGTTCTTCGGCAGCGAAGTGGTGAATGATCTGGCAAAGTTCAAGTCAATGTGCCAGTGCATAATCGCGAACCGTTACGATTCATGTCTCGATGACGTGCGTGAGAAGGTCTATACAAGAGATATCTTCAAACGCGACTGATAATTTTGAACTTCTGGCGGATGACAACAAATTCCTGAAAAATTTGGAAAAACAGTAATATATGATTATATTCGCATGAAACCGCTGCAGGAAAGCGGGGACGTTTTCCTCTGCAAAAACATGTTTTTTCATGATCAGATACCATGCAATTTTTAATTTGTACGGGTGTCTGTATGTATATCCAGATGGTCACAGGCTGTCTGGATATATTTTATTTCATATTCTTCATTTCGCTTTTCATTTTCCGGGCAAGTCCGGTCCTGTTCTTGCGGAACATCGATTTCAAAAGGCTGTTGTCTATTCTGAAAGAGATCATTTCATTTTTTTCATCAATCTCAAGGTCTGATATCTCATAGTCTTTCATGCTTCCGCAGCAGAGATAATCGTCTTGGAAATCGTTCAGTGAGTCTTTTGTCAGTGTGCCTTTTACAAATCCGACATTGCTGATGTTGGCATAATGGCATATATGGTATTTGCTCTTTTCTCCATTGGTTTTTACCGATTCTCTTGCTGAAAAGCCTATAAGGTGCAGTTTCATTTCCAGTCCGAATATTATCTGCTGATTGCTTTTGAGAACAGGCGGAAAATATATTTCTTTGGCATACATCAGTCTTGCCATGGGGCATGGCGACGGTGCGGAACCGTATCCGGCCAGATGGTACAGAGGATTGTCGTAAGGGACAGAATGGATGGAGTTTCCGAAAAAAATGACCAGCAGCTGGGATGTGTGATAATAGTCGATGGAGTTGTCGATTGTTTCGATGTCTGTGTAGCGGTTGTCAAATACGAATCCGTCGAGTTTTCTGATCAGTCTCCTTTTCCTGACGATTCTGCCATCGAAGTCGCTGCCGAGTGTTTTTGCGTAATTGTAAACCTGTCCTGCATGTGTGTGGACAAAACTGTGGAGGGATTCGAGATAATATTGCGGATCGCCTTCCTCCGGGTATTTCCTGAAGAATGTTTTCAGGGTTTTCTCGAGGAGTTTGGCGTATCTGTGTGCATCGGGGTTGGCGTCGAATGCGCATTGGGATATAGATTCGACGTCATTTATGCATTTTTGTATTTCTTCTTTCTGCAGCGGGGATGATATGTATTTGTCAGGATATTTTTCCATTGTCGTCAGGCACAGCTTGCGAAGTTTCCCGTTGGCCTTGTGCATTATTTCGAATTGCCGGGATATGCAGTCTTCCGCAAGTTTTCTTTTTATCAGCGGATAGCCGATTATTATTCCGAGAATAAGGCATATCGGTGTTACCGCAAGGTTGAAATATTCGAGAAAGTTTTTCGTTACGGTATTCAGCTGCTCGTTGTCTATGATGCTGATTCCCAGTAATATAGCTATGGCTATTGCTGCCAGTGTGATTATAACTGCCGTTCTTGGTGTTTTCATCGGATTGATTGAATACAGTTCTGCAAGGTACGTAAAAATATTGCAACGGCAAATTTCTGTAAGAAAATGATGGAGGATTTTTCGTATATTTGAAACTTATTTGAGATTTCGATGAAGGACCGGTATGACTATCTTGTAATAGGGAGCGGACTGGCGGGTTTGTATACCGCTCTTCTTGCTTCCGCTCACGGGACCGTTGGGCTTGTCACGAAGGACGAGCTGACGGACAGCAATTCCTATAATGCGCAGGGTGGCATAGCTGCCGTTTCCGATACGGAGGATTTGCCGGAAAATCATTATGAAGATACGATGGTTGCCGGCAGGGGGCTGTGCGACAGTCCTTCCGTCGATATTCTTGTCCATGAAGGCCCCGAAAGGATACGTGAACTTATCGCCATGGGTATGCATTTCGATGTCACGGAAAGCGGTGAACTGGCCCTCGGACTGGAGGGAGGTCATCACAGGAGGAGGATACTTCATGCCGGGGGCGATGCCACGGGGCGGCTGGTAACGAGTTTTGTCCTGGAGCAGGTTAAGAAGCAGGAACGGATAGAGATGGTGCCTCATTGTTCGCTTGTTTCCCTCATCGTGTCCGGAGGCAATGTCTGCAGCGGGGTGCGGTGCTGGAATTTCCGTGAAGACAGGGAGGCCGTTCTCAGGGGAAAGAATACCGTGCTTGCATGCGGCGGTGCAGGAGCTATTTACGGCAGGAGCACGAATCCTTCCACGACGACCGGCGACGGTATAGCAATCGCTTATGAGGCGGGGTGCGCGATAGAGGACATGGAGTTCATACAGTTCCATCCTACGGCTATCTGCAAGGAAGGGTGCAGGCCTTTTCTTGTGAGCGAGGCTGTCAGGGGAGAAGGGGCGCACCTGTACAATCTTGCAGGCGAGCGGTTCATGCTCGGGGCTCATGAACTCAATGAACTGGCTCCGAGGGATGTGGTAGCGCAGATGATTGACAGGCAGATACGCAGGGAGGAGAAAGGTTATGTCTATCTTTCCCTGAAACATCTCGATCCCGATAAGGTGAAATCCAGGTTTCCGACAATATATGCCAAGTGTCTCGAATACGGAATAGATATGTGCGACCGTATTCCGGTTGCTCCTGCGGCACATTATACTGTGGGAGGTGTGCGTTGTGACGAGAACGGTGCCACTGGAATCGGAGGTTTGTACGTTTGCGGTGAGATTGCGTCAACCGGAATAATGGGGGCGAACCGTCTGGCTTCGAATTCGCTGATAGAATGTATGGTGTTTGCGGGGAGGGTTGTCCGTGACAGTCTGAAAAGGTTGGAGTCCGGTAATGCTGCAAAGCCGGAGTCCTGCGGCAAGGTCAGGGCAGGGTTCCGCGATGGGGCGGCCGGCCTTTTTTCGGAGAGCGGACTTTGCTGCAATCATGACAATGGGAAACGGTATGGCGGATTCAGGAAAGAGGTGTCCCGCATCGTGGATGAATATGCAGGTATAGTGCGTGACGGGAATGGGCTGCGTAAGGGGTTGTCGGAACTCGATGCCCTTGAAAAGGAACTGACTTTTTCCGGGGCTTGGTCGGAGAACGAGGTGTATTCCAGAATGTGCATGAATCTTATTGTTACGGCGAGACTGATAATGGAAGGGGCCCTTTACAGGAAAGAAAGCAGGGGCTGTCTTTTCCGTTCGGACTATCCTCATGAGGATCCTGCCTTCAGGGTCCATACGCTTCAGCGGAAGGGACACCCTATTGAAAGCAGGGATGTTAAATGAATCATTTGAAATATATCATATTATGAACACGGATTTGTTGATAGAGAAATTGATCGATCTTGCAATCGAGGAAGACGTATCCACAGGTGATATAAGTACCGATGCCATTATTCCTTCGCATTCCAGAGCTGTTGCAGTCATGACTGCGAAGGCGGACGGAGTGATTTCGGGCCTTTCGGTGATAAGGCGCGTGTATGAGAGGTTTGAGGATGATTTCGGATGGGAGCCTTATGTGAAGGATGGTGACAGGGTGAGCAAGGGAGACCGTATCCTCAAGATTACCGCGGGATACAGGACATTGCTTTACGGGGAGAGGCTTTCTCTGAACATTCTCCAGAGGATGTCCGGGATAGCGACCGCTACCGCCAGGTATGTTGCCGAACTGGAGGGTACGGGTACTGTTCTGCTGGATACCAGAAAGACTGCTCCGGGGATGCGTGTGCTCGACAAGATGGCTGTCAAGGACGGCGGCGGAAAGAACCACAGGATGGGACTGTATGATATGGTCATGCTTAAGGACAATCATATAAAGATTGCGGGCGGAATTCCTGCCGCAATAGCTGCCGTGAAGGACAATCTTCCGTTGAGTGTAAGGCTCGAGGTTGAGACTACGTGTCTGGACGAAGTGCGTCAGGCTCTGGAGGGAGGTGCCGACATTATAATGCTTGACAATATGGATAACGAGACCATGGCGGAGGCAGTGCGCATTATCAGCGGACGTGCCAAAACAGAGGCTTCCGGCAATATGAATGTGGCGAGACTCAAGGCTGTGGCAGCAACCGGGGTCGATTATATTAGCGTGGGTGCGCTCACCCATTCGGTGACTGCACTGGATATAAGCATGAACATTACTCAGGAATAGGGCTATGATGGATATTGCCGAAAGAATACAGCAACTGAAGAAGGAGAAGAATGCGGTGATTCTGGCACATTATTATGCGAGGCCGGAGGTGCAGGATGTAGCGGATTATCTCGGGGATTCCCTCGGGCTTTCCAGAAAGGCGGCCGCGACGGATGCTTCCCTGATAGTTTTCTGCGGGGTGCATTTCATGGCTGAGACTGCCGCACTGATTTCTCCGGACAAGAAGGTGCTGTCTCCGGCTCCGGATGCCGGCTGTTCCCTGGCGGACAGTGTCGCGGCCGCAGGACTCAGAAAGTGGAAGTCGGAGCATCCTGACGGCCTTGTGGTCAGTTATGTCAATACGACAGCTGAGGTGAAGGCATGGACGGACTATTGCTGCACTTCGGCAAATGTCGTCGATGTTGTAAGGTCTCTTCCTGAGGGACATGACATACTTTTCGGTCCTGACAGGAATCTGGGTGCATATGTCGGCAAGGTTACGGGCAGGAAGATGGAATTGTGGGACGGAGCATGCGTCGTACATGAGGAGATAACTTCCGTTATGGTCAATGCGGCTCTTGACAGATATCCGGATGCGGATATCCTGATTCATCCTGAGTCGAGGTGCTCTTCCGATGTCGCTTTGCTCGGGAATTCCAGAGTCCGGTTCTGTTCGACTGCCGGTATGCTGAAGCATGCAGCTTCGTCGGACAGGAAGATTTTTGTTATTGCGACTGAAGTGGATACCCTTCATCAGCTGAAGAAAAATTTCCCGGACCGTGTGTTTGTTCCTGTTTCCGGGTCTGCCGTATGTACGCAGATGAAAAAGGTTACTTTGGAGAGTGTACTCGATTGTCTGGAAAATGAGACGGGTGAAGTCGTTCTCGAGCCGGAAATGCGTGCGAGGGCTGCGGTTCCGGTAATGAAAATGATAGGCAGCCTGTGAAAATGGCGGGACCTTTTAATCGATATATTATTTTGTTGTCAAATAGAGTTGTAAATATATAATCCAGTTATGAATATGGCGGGTGTGTCTGTTTTTAATCGTTTGTCCGGGACTTTCGGGCTGATTTTCCTGGTTCTGTCGTTTTTCGGTTTTCCTGCCGTATCCGGCGGTGCCGTTTCACATACCGGTGCTTCTTGTCAGGGTGTTGTATCCCGGGCTGCTGAACCTGCCGGCGGAGGGCTTTTCGCCAGGTATGCCGATGTTCTCACAACTCCTGCATATTATGTGTGTTACCGTCCGGAAGGGAAGATAAAGGTGGACGGCAAACTGGATGAGTCTTCATGGAAGAAGGCCCGTCCGACTGCCCGGTTTGCGGATATCAGCGGTGAGGGACATCCGGAACCGGTTTACGGGACTACGGCCAAAATGCTTTGGGATGATGATTACATTTATGTGTCGGCCGTGCTTGAGGAAAGCAATATAAAGGCGAGATTGACACAGAGGGACACAATCATTTATCATGACAATGATTTCGAGGTTTTCATTGATCCGGACGGTGACGGCCAGAATTATTTTGAGATTGAGGTCAATGCCTTGGGGACGGTTTTTGATCTGATGCTGGACCGTCCTTACAGGAACGGCGGAAATTTCATGATCCAGTGGAATTGTCCCGGGTTGAAGATGGCTGTGAAGAGGCATGGTTCTCTGAACAGACCGGATGACAAGGATGACTGCTGGGTGGTTGAGATGGCTATTCCGGGTGAGGCGATTAAGATGAATTTCACGAGTCCGCTTGTGGCCGGGGCTTGCCTTAGACTGAATTTTTCACGTGTCGAGTGGCTCAAGCCGGGAGAACGTGAGGAAAATTGGGTATGGTGTCCTACCGGGCGTGTAGATATGCATATGCCTGACAGGTGGGGTTTTCTGTATCTTTCAGACAAATCTGTCGGCATGACCGGTGCTTTTCCTGCTGCGGGGCATGATGGCAATGCCGGTGATGTAAGGGACAGGGCAGAAGTCGACGTACATTACAGGACATTGCGAAAGGACCGTCCGAATGTTTTGCAGGCAGGTCCAGGTCTCGGTTGTGATCCGGATCATTATCCGGTCCGGGATAAGGACGATTTCGTGTATCCTTATGATATGGATGCCTACAAGCTTGTATGGGCCATGTTCTATGCCCAGATGGACAAGTTTTCCGGGACCGGGAATTATATAAGAAGCGTTGATTATTTCCATTTTACGGATGCTGAACTGGCGGCTGTTCCGGAAGGAGGAAAGGTTTCCGTTGCGGCTTCCGGGTCTGCATTCAAGGTTTCGGTTTCAGTTCCTGCCGAGGGAGTCACATACAATGTGGACAATAACGGACGTTTCACAGTAGAGAAGATTGAGCCTCGCAAGGTCAGGAACTGGGTGTGGCTCCGTCCTGACAGGTCGAGGTCCGACGAGTCATGGAGCAGTTATTTTGCTTTGCTGAAGGAGTGCGGTATTTCGGGCGCCATGTTCGAGGGGTATGATGAAAGGATTTACCGTCTTTGCAAGGAGGCGGGCCTGGAGGCGCATCACTGGAAATGGACCATGAACAGGAGGGAGCTTATGGAGACGCATCCGGACTGGTTTGCGGTGAACCGGAAAGGGGAGTCTTCGTTTGACAAGCCTGCTTATGTGGATTATTACAGGTTCATCTGTCCTTATCATGAGGGGGTTGCGGAATATCTTGCCGAGGATTATCTGATGGAGGCGAACCGTCCGTATGTCGATGGCGTGCATCTTGATTACGTGCGTTTTCCGGATGTCGTGCTGCCTGTGAGTTTGTGGAAGAATTACGGTATAGAGCAGACTTCGGAGCATGCGGAATACGACTATTGTTATTGCGATGTGTGCCGCAGCAAGTTCAAGGCTCTGACAGGGCGCGATCCGATGGATGTGCAGTTCCCGATGGAGGACCAGTCCTGGATTAATTTCCGTCTTGACGGTATTACTTCGGTGGTCCGTACTATTACGGCAAGGCTGAAATCTGAAGGAAAGCATGTTTCGGCAGCTGTTTTTCCGGGGCCTTCCATGGCGAGGAAGATGGTCCGCCAGGATTGGGGCAACTGGCCGCTGGATGCATATTTTCCTATGATTTACAATGGCTTTTATTATGAGGGACCGGAGTGGATAGGACGTTCCGTGAGCGAGAGTGTAAAGGCTGTCGGCGGCAATGCGGCGGTTTATGCGGGCCTTATGTTTCCGGATATAAGGGGGTGTTTCGAGGAGGCTCTTGACGAGGCTTTCGACAATGGTGCGTCCGGTGTTTCTTTTTTCGATGGTCCTGATGAGGAGTATCTGCGCCGTTTCAAGGCTTATCTCGAGAAACGAGGTTTTGTAGTTTTTTAATATTTTTCCAATTTGAATTGTAGTTTTTTATGCCTGTTATATCACAGCGCGGGATAGAGATTCCCGCATCACCGATCAGAAAACTGACGCCTCTGGCAAATGCTGCCAGGGAAAGGGGAATCAAGGTATATCATCTGAATATCGGCCAGCCGGATCTGCCTACTCCGCAGAAGGCGCTCGATGTCATGAAGCATATCGACCGGAAGGTGCTGGAGTACAGCCCGAGCCAAGGTTTCCTGAGTCTCCGCAAAAAGTTGTCGGGGTATTATCACCGTTTCAATATCAATCTTGAGCCGGATGATATCATAATAACAAGCGGGGGATCGGAAGCGGTGCTTTTCGCTTTCATGTCCTGTCTCAATCCTGGTGACGAGATTATTATTCCGGAGCCTGCCTATGCCAACTATATGGCGTTTGCCGTGTCTGCTGGTGCGATTATCAAGTCTGTACCTTCTTCGATTGATACCGGTTTTGCGCTGCCTCCAATTGAAAAGTTCGAGGCACTGATAACCGATCGTACAAGGGCGATTCTCATTTGCAATCCGAACAATCCTACCGGTTATCTTTATTCCCGTGCGGAGATGAACAGACTGAGGGATCTGGTAAAGAAGTATGATCTTTATCTGTTTTCGGACGAAGTGTACCGTGAATTCATTTATACCGGGTCTCCGTATATATCTGCCTGCCATCTTGAAGGCATCCAGGAGAATGTGGTCCTGATAGATTCAGTCTCTAAAAGGTATTCGGAGTGCGGTATCAGGATCGGTGCACTTGCCACCAGGAATGAGGCTGTGAAAAGTGCCGTCATGAAGTTCTGCCAGGCCCGTCTGAGTCCTCCGCTGATCGGACAGATAATTGCCGAGGCTTCGATTGACGGGACCGAGGAGTATTCTGCCGAGGTGTATGACGAATATGTTGCACGCAGGAAATGTCTGGTAGACGGTCTTAACAGGATTCCCGGTGTGTATTCTCCTATTCCGATGGGAGCTTTCTATACGGTTGCACGGCTTCCGGTGGATGATGCCGAGAAGTTCTGCATGTGGTGCCTTACCGATTTCGATTATGAGGGTGAGACCGTGATGATGGCTCCGGGCAGCGGTTTCTATTCCGATCCGGACTTGGGTCGCGATGAGGTGCGTCTTGCCTATGTCCTCGACAGGAAGGATCTTGAGCGTGCCGTCTTCATTCTCGGCCAGGCCCTTCAGTCCTACCCCCACCGCCGTTAGGCCTACCCTGACCCCGTTAGGTCTATCCCCACCTGCAAGCCTATCCGCACCCCATTCCCGACCAATTCCTTTTTTGCCGACTCATAGAAATTGATTTAGGAATGTTAAGGTTTTCGAGTTTTAATTCCTAATGGGTATGATGTGTGAGGGCAGGAGAGCATTGAGGATAGAGTAAGATAGTAAGATAACTGATGTTGAAGAGCCGCCGGTATTTTTTCATGTTGATAGGACTATTGCTCTGACTTTGCTGAAGTCCCGTTTTCTGAGGTCGTCCGGATGTATGAGGAATGCAAGGACTCCGCAGTCCATGAAGTTCAGGTTGAAGTCTTTTCCGCTGAATGAGTCTATTTGCAGAAGTATTATCCAGTCTTCGTATGGATGGTCCCATGTTTCCCATTCCCTGTGGGTTGGTTCCGCCAGCAGGAAATGTTCGTCAGCAGCAGTGCCGTGTTTGTCCGTAATGTTTCCGAAGGTTATCCGCAGTCCGGAAGGGTTGACGGGGGCGTCATTCTCGTCAATAAGTATAATGCGCTCAAAGTCAGTGTTCTC
>CASGDV010000007.1 GCA_949300335.1 uncultured Bacteroidales bacterium
CGAACCGGACTCCGATGCATATACAGGATTGTTGTCCCTGTCGCTTAGTACCTGCCAGTATTCCTGAGTGTTTCTTTTACTCTGTCCGTATCGTGAATCCCGCATGAACCTGTCTATTTCACTTTGCTTGATCGTCAGAGACCGCTGCGAACCGGAGAGCTCGGCAGGTCTGAATACCTCGCAGAAAGCCGGCAGCGCAGGCTGGGCATTCACCGACATTACCATCGACAGTAAAAACAACAGTAAAATTACTCTTTTCATATATGTCATTCTATTCATAAAGTATCAATGGAAGCAACTCATACCCGGCGCACAGATTATTGGGTCCGAAAGGCCGGGATTCATCTATATGAGGAATATCGCCTTCAGTAAAGTATATGTTCATTGTCGCATATTCAGGATCATCTGCAAGGTTCAGGACATAATACATTTTAGCTATTACGGATTCCCTGTAGAATTCCCAGAACATGGAATCAATATAATAGTTGAAATTAACGAAAGCAAACTCATCCCTGACCGTATCTACATTGTCGAAAACTTCGCACAAGCGGTCACAGTCCACCTCCGGATACACCTCGTGTGAAGACTTCGTGTTCAGCTCCATTATGATTTCATCGAATGTCGCACCTTCGAACGGAAGATTGACATAGGCTATCAGAGGCCTCTCCGAATTGGCAAGATAGAAAACCGCCGCTTCGGATTCGTCAAGAGGCTGTGCAAGATTGAGTGCGCTGAGCAAAGCCTTTTCATTGGTAGCCTGGGAATGCGAAATATAATATATCGACAACGCCCTATCCTGTGCGGAAAGGCAGATGCAGACTAGAGACATAATAATTGCCGGAATACAGCGTTTCATCATAAGTGTACCTGGAATTTCACGGATTCAACAAGATTCAGTTCATCATACTGTACGTCCAGGACAGCCACGGATTTCCATATCCCGAGAGAAATCCTGGTGCATATATCATCAATGCTGGATGCTTCCTGATCATCCGCGATACCTGTGAAATGCAGCGTCAGATCCGGAGCCAGTTCGTAGGCCTCGACATTCCGCATCGTTGTATAATCCCCGCTGTTGCATATCTGTTCGAGACGCTTTGCGGACATTTTCCGGATCCTGCAGCCTTTTATCGCGAAAGGGCTGCTGGTCTCTCCTGTAGCCTTATCCGTAACCCTGACATAATACACGCCACTCTCGCTCTGCGGTACTGTAAAATCAGGAGAAGCCCCTGAACTGACCACCGTTCCTGCGTCATCGTATAATATATATTCCACATTTGCTGTTTCACCGGATTCGGTTTCCGTATGTACACGGACAGAATACGTCCTTTTCCTTACATTGAACTCAGGGCCTTCCACTTCCGTAATGACAGGAGCCGTATTACCGGATAATCCATGCTCCGGAGCATTCGGTTCTGGTGCTGTTACGGACGGTGATACAGGGGCAGGTCCTTCGTCAGTCTGCGTCTCTTGCGGACTGAAAGATGGAATTTCCTGTGGGGAACCGGACTTTCCCATGTAATCTCTGACAACCAATGCTCCGCCAAGCCCGATTCCGAATGCTATGACAAATGACGCGGATGATATCAGCAATGTTTTAACTTTCATACCCTACAATTTTAGCATTAGACCTATATTGAACCATAAAGCCTTTCTTTTAAATGAGATACAATCGGCAAGCGGACGGGTAGCGATATCCCCGTAACGATAGTCATAGACCAGTGGATAAGAAGCCCCGTTGTAACTGGTGGAACAGAACGTCGACTCCGATGAAGTATAAGTCGGAGTAAGTCCGAATTCGTAGCCGGCCCTGACTTCCAGATAAACAGTCCTGTAATATAGATTGACATTGAAACCTATGTCACCGATAAGTGCTATATCGATAGGCTTACGCAAGAACGTCACTGCGTTGATCATGTACTTGAAGTCAGAATCTATCGCTCCTATACCGTACACCCCGTCCATAACCGGAGTTCCGTCCTCATACTCCCCGTACACATGCCCTGATACATGAAAAGGATCAGTCACGGCAACGGTATTGAAATAAACCTTTGCACCTAAATCAAAGAAAAGAGACACTGACCTGTGGAGTCTGAACTCAGGACTAAGATATACCGGCACGCACAAATCACTGAAACTGGCCCCTTGAGTCGCATAATCTATCTGATAAGTCCTCTTGTGTGGCATATTGTCCCCGCTCACTGATGTAGAGTAGGAATACCTATACGGGAGAGTCTTAAGCGATATATTTGAAAACGACACACCGATACCTGTGAAGAATCCTATCTTGAACGCCCTGGATGCTGTCAACGAATACCCTGCATCCAACCCTACCGAATAAGCCGAAGACGAACTCTCGGCAAGAATTTCCGTCCTCCCGGAAAACGAATATGCGGAAAACGGGGCGAATTCGTTTCTCAGACGCAATCTCAGATGTCGCGGCTTGTACCGGAACTGGACATATTCATACCTTTCATTCCTGGACTTGACTATCCTGTTCACTTTCATATCGTCATCCCAGAACGAGATTTCCGTTCCCGAAGCATATCCTTGTCCGAATTCGTTGAAAACTATCCTGCTGTTGCCGATCATGATATTTTCATCCCTTTTCGCATCGTCAGCCGCCTCGTTTTTCTGTACTACGAGATAATGAGGAGGCAGTGCCTCAAAATCCCCTGCGTTGGAGCAGTTTATTTCCGCTATACGACATCCTGTACACGATTCATCAAATACAAACTTGACACTGATGTCAAAACCGGTTTGTTCAGAATTCTGTCCGGGAAGAGGGAAAGAGACGAAATTTTCATCGAAGTAACTAACTGACTTCTCCAGCAAAACGGTACAATACCACCTGCCGTTCTCGAATGACCAACCGGACCTCCTTACATTACGGAACTCAAGAGTCGCCATAGTGAATCTGGAAGCTCCGTCCGCATTGATGAAGCAGTCCACATACTGTCTGACCGGAATCTGCTGCAGAAAATCTCCTGATGAAAACAGATCGCAGAAAACCGGGGCCAGTTCAGATTCGAAGTTCAGGATGAATTCACGTCCGCTCTGTCTGTCAACGATATCGGAAGTCTCCTCCAGACGCAGCAAGGCATCTATTACCAAAGAATTCATCCTGCGCTCCACGCTTCTGGAACCTGGAGTTTCCTGTGCAGCCACTGCATGTGAAAACGCGAAGACTACAAGACTGAAAAATATGAATTTCCTTAGCATAGAGACAAATCACATTATAAACGCGGCTGCAATCCCGGCAGCAAGGCCGACAACTGCAGGAACTATCCAGGACAGAGCAGAAGTATGTGAAGGAATGTTTTCACCGATATGTGCCCGTACGGGTCCGCCGCAGTCGGCCCGGGCAGTGCCGATACAGCATGTTTCCATGTCGGCAAGCATGTCATCCACGCTCTGATACCTGTCTTCCTGAGCTTTACTTGTGGCTTTCTGCACTATCTTCCTTATGATCGGATCCGAAATATTCTCTACAGGTACTGCTTCCGTCAGGTGGGATTTCATCACCGCAGTATTATCGCCTGTAAACGGAAGGTTGCCGACAAACAACCGATATATCATGATACCGAGAGCATAGATATCGGTCGTGAAATTATGATGCGAAACATCTCCTGTCAGAAGTTCCGGAGCAGCATAGTCGACCTTTCCTATAATGGCACCTGTCTGTGTCAATTTAGTATCGGTAACCCCTGACGATACCGGCTTGCATACACCGTAATCAATGATCTTGATTTCGTCCGACTGTGTGATCATGATGTTGCTCGGATCCAGATCCCTGTGAATGTATCCCGCCTGATGAAGACGGTTCACACCTCGCAGGACGGGATTCATAATCTTGAGAGTAAACGAAGTCCTGTCCCTCATCCCGAGATCATACAGTTCTCTGGCCGCACTTATGTCCGTACCGTTTTTAGTACAGAACACACCGTCCAGCAGATTTTCCAGGCTGACCCCGTCGAGCCGCTCCATGACCATGTAATATTTCGGACGCATTTCCTTAGTATATGGATCCGGCTCCATATTAGGAATGAAGCCGTACATTCTCAGGAGGTTTGGGTCATCTATCTGGATGGAAGCTTCGCGCATTGCCCTCTTTATCATATCCGGAGAAGTGTCGGTCATGAGTTTGATGGCCACCTCGATATACTCGTTAGGATTATCTACACGGAAACATCTGCCCGGATAAACTATACCCATACCACCCTGTCCCAACGGAACAGCATCGGTATCATAATCATAATATATCTGATTCTGAAGCTCAGATATGCCTTGTATGCGAACCAACATCTGACAAATGCTATTTATACAATTCCACAATTATCCCCGTCCCGAATCCATCAAGTGCGATAAAATACAGGCCGGACTTCTTTACAGAGACCGTCATGACTGTCTTTTCTCCCGTTCTGCCGGTGATCACGGCTTCTGCAGTAGGCTTGTCTGACATTTTCAATACATAGACAGTTTCCGCATCTTCCTCAATAAACTTTTCCTTGGCCTTGTATACACTGACCGGTTCTTCAATATCAAGAGCATAAACCTCTATAGTCACAGGATCTTCCATGAAAATCTGCGGGGTATTGGAAAGAGTCAGTCTTACCTCATCGAACGTGGCATCAGACATCGCAAGTCCGATATTCTTCCCTCCGACAACCACCCTGACGCCTCCTTGAATCTCACCGGCAAAAGCCGGATTCCGAAATTTCTGATAACATACTATCTCGGACAACTGATATGTCTGCGGCCTGAATCTGTTCTTCTGAAGAATAGAGACAGACTCGTCTATCCGTCTCGTGACGATGAAGCCTTCGACCATAGTACTGTCCTTCAATATAATCCTGTCTAGCAAAGGAACAACCTCCCACAACTGTCTTTCACTTCCAACCACATCGGAACTGATTTCAGCAATATCTTCAAATGGTACTGTCCTCATCTCTCCGTCCCTGGTCTCCATTGTAAGGTCTTTTCCGATATTCTGAACTGATATGCGGCCTTCAATGCTCTCGCCTGATTTCAGCGTTACGGTTTCGGCCATGCCGCCTGAACAGTTCTCACCAAAGATCTTTTCAGTCCTGACGATATCGGACCATTTGCATGTCCGGTCTCCGCTTTTTGTCGTGACCGTGATTTCCTTACCCGGAATCTGCTCCGATATATATCCATCCAGGACCAGTCCGGACCGCAGATAAACCTTGTCCACAGTCTGGGCAAACCCCGGAGAAACCAACAGCAAGGCTGAGAATACCGTTATTGTAAGTTTACTCATATCAAACTCTATTTGGTGATTCCGGCTTCATACAGCAAAGAAGACAGATATTCGGACCTGATTGCATAAGCCTGGTTCATACCAAGATGTCTTGCGTTCAACACCCCTATGACATCGCCATACTCATCGAAAATAGGAGAGCCGCTGGAACCGCTGGAAATACCGGCATCAAGACCGAAATTAAAACGGCCATCCGTTCTCGTAACGGACCCGGCAGTAGCGTTAGCCTGAATTTCAGTCTTTTCCGGATCATCAAACAAAGCATAGCCTCTCGGAAATCCGATAGTCAGGACATGTTCTCCTTTTTCAGGTTTGTCCACGCTGATTTTGTCTAACGGTACAGGTGTCACTCCCAATGGCAAATGGTCGGAAAGGATTTTAAGCAAAGCAAGATCCTGCTCTTGCGGACTGCATGCCACCTCAGTACAATTCACAGAACTCTGGGATATGAAATACTTGCCGTTAGGCACAATGACGATATTGTCGATGACGCCTTCTATTTCAGTTTCCATCAGTTGCGGAAGTCCGAAAGACAGCTCATTCAGCTCTTTCTTGTATATTCTCTCTGCATCGTCAAGCAAAGTCTTGTCCAGGTCCGTATCGCTGTTCATTTCCCATGGCCTGGCCACATGGCGTGCGGTGACAATGGTACCTCCCTCTCCGGCAAAGAATCCTGTAGCCGTACATGCAGTGGAATTTTCGCCGTCATACTCTACTATGTTTCCGAAATCATCGATTACGAATTCTTCATACAAAGACTCAGGGAAAACATCGCTGGACTTTGCTATGAAATGATACTCACACATTATAAGGACTACCGAATTGTCATACTTGGCTATCAGTTCCTGGTCGGACATAGTACGGTTGAAAGACCTGATTCCGAAGAAAACCAGAATGAGAGCACATGCCGCAGCAAGTGCAATACCGACATATGCCCAAGCCTTGCCTCCGCCTCTTGCCGGGTTTTCTACCGGGATTCCGCCGCAAGAAATTTCATCGCCATGTTTGATGCGGACATATTTGTTCTTCGGTATCGACTTCCCGTTGACAGTCGTACCGTTCTTGCTATGGTCGCATATATACCATTTCCCGTCATTCATTTCTCTGATTGTGGCATGGAAGCGGCTCACACCAGGACCGTTTACAATCATGGTATTCATATAATGCGAACCTATGCTTCTCACCTGACGGACACCTTCAGGGATCTTTACCGGGGGTATCAACATCCAGTCGAGGGAAAGATCGAGACCGGCGAATGTCACTTTGTCACCTCGTCTTATACGCGTCTCTTTTCCTGGTATCAGTTTTTCTCCGTTGACGAATGTCCCGTTGGTACTTTTATCGACGATCAAAGTATCGCCGTTGTCGAGCTGGATAATTTCAGCATGATAATTACTTACATACTCATTGGGGATGACGATCTCGGCCTGACGAGGGTCGCGTCCGATTACTATTAGTTTCATTGTGGTTGAATTTTAATAAATTGCATTTACATTGAGATTTGATACAGTGTCCTGAGGCTCCGAATCCTGCATTGCTCCGGTATCAGCATCCGGTACTGCAACGGAGACCGTACTGTCATTTTCAGCAATTTCCGACTGAATTTCTTCCTGCATGGCAGTCTCTGTCTGTACCGGAGCTACAGTCTCTGCATTCCTGATTGAATCCAGCCTTGCCTCTTCAAGTTCCCGCTGTCTTTTTTCCTCTGCACGTTTTCTCTCCCTGAGTTTCCTCAATGACAGTCTGTCACCGTCATCCTGATTATCAATACTTCCCGAATCCATGTCCTGAGGGAAAATCGCTGAAGATCCTGACGGTATCCTGTCATCACCTGACGCGCCGGATATCCATGACGGAATGAATACGACGGCACAAACTGCTACGGCAAGTAGCATAGCGACTGAAACCGAGATCAAGACAGGCTTGCGCCACTTGTCTGATACAGGTACAAGCGACCAGTCCAGTTCCAGCACATTGGCAAACATGACGGTATCTTTCCGAGTAATAGGTACTTCCTTTCCTTGGGCAATCCTGACTCCGTTTATATAGGTACCGTTAAGGCTCTGGTCAATTATGACATATGTCCCGTTTTTCTTGACTTTCAGGACAGCATGGTAGCGGCTGACCAGGTTGCCGCCATCGTCCAGACAGATGTCGGACGACGGGTCCCGTCCTATGGTGTATATTGTCTTTTTCATTTTTCTGTTATTTTTCGTTTGTATCTGAGCTTTCTGTCTTATTCTCCCGTACATCCAGTCTGTCAAGAATGCCTTCGATCTTGGCTACAGTAAGACAATCAGCCGGAGACAGATCCCCAACGGCATTTATGTCCTCGCGAAGCGATTCCAAATCGGTTTTTATTCCTGAGTAAAGCAGGCCGGAGCAGTTTCCCGTCATATCCTGCCGTAGCTTCAGACTATCGGCGACAAGGTAAATATTGAGTCCTATACTGATGACCAGGAGAAGATACGGGACCATACTGGCAATTGTCTGTCTGGAAAAATTTTTATCCCTCATTCCGGAATCCATGAAAACATCGATTACCGCCACGGTAAGGTTATCGTGTCCGCCACCATTCTCCATCCCGATATCATCGATTTCATGCGCCATAGTCCTGGTCCTGTCATCAAGGCTGCCTCTTTCAGCCAGCATTTTAAGGAGGGTAGGCTCGTCTACAGCACCCCAGAAACCATCCGTGCACAGTACGAATCTGTCTCCTTTGCGATAAGGCAATTCGTAGATGTCCGGGGCGACGGTCTTGTCTATCCCTACAGCTTTGAGAATGATATTGGAACAGTCCGAAAGTCTCGCCTGTTCTTCGGTGATGACATTGGCCCTTACCATATCGAAGACCATGGAATGGTCCGAAGTGCGGAAAATCTTCTTCCCTTTCCTCAACTGATACACCCTGCTGTCTCCAACTTGTGCGACAACAGCACTGAAAGGTGTTATAAGCAAAGCTACCAGAGTAGTCCCCATTCCTTTGTACTCATCCTTCATCCCTTCTTCCGACACAATCGAATTAGCCTTGGCAACAGCTGTCCTCATGGTCTCCACCGGATCGGAGTCCGCGGAAACCGAACTGACGTATTCGATTACAGTCCTTACAGCCAGAGATGACGCATGCTTACCGCCTTTAAGACCGCCCATTCCATCGCATACAATGATGAGGTCGCCCAAGGCAGTGTCTGCGGAACCTGCCGAATCCTGATTTTCCGACCTTCCGCCGATCAGTGTTTCGAAACTGCCTGCGCAGTTCAATCTGGTTCTGATTGTCTGAGACACTTTTCCGGATATCTAAAGATGAACAAGCGCTATTTCTGAGGATTGACAAGCAAGGTCTTTTTGCTTCCGTTGTCGAACGGTGATGAGAATGTTCCCTGAACAGTTCCTCTCATGGTACCTTTCGGGGCCTGGTTATATCCCGGCTGTGATTCCGGATTCCCGCCAGGATTAATTGCCGTGGATTTGAAGCCAGGTTTTGGAGCAAGACCGAGTGAATCGGAATCCACCAGGACAAAATACAATTCGTAATTTTCACCTATGCTTATTATATCGCCGTTCTTGCACTCTTTAGGATTGAAATCCAAGGTCACCCCATTCAGCATCGTTCCATACATGGAACCTGTATCCTGAATGAAGACGAACACTCCGGCATTCGCTCCGTTATTCTGCATTTTACGGATTACCAGAGTCGCGTGATTGTCTGATACCGAAGCCTCCTGGAGAGAAATCTCACAGTTGGCCGCACGGCCGATACGGTTTGGGCCGACATACAGCGGCCACCATTCTCCGAGAGGGGTACGGGATACCGAGTAAAGAAATCCCATTACCGGTTTTGAACCTGCCCCCGAGTCTGAAGAAGGCATGCCGGGGTACATAGTTTGGGTTGCGTTCATAATAAGGTCAGATGTTTCGCCGGCTCAGAAACGAATATAACAAAAAGAAAGTGTGAGCCTTTTGATTCTTATTCCGTGCTGAGTTCTGGACTACTCGTGTAAAGAATAAGATTCATCGACCCACACCGCTATCGAGTGGGTCGACCACAATCATAGCAAGTGCAGAAGAACTCTCATCCCTTTTACACGTTGAATTGTCCAGATTCAGCACAAGGAATAAAAGCCAAACGCTTTCTGTATGTATTCACCGCAGCATATACCGCAGTTCATGCAAAAATAGAAAACTTTTAATTTAAATACAATAATTTAGGCGCGATTTAAGGCAAGCTATTCAAGATGTCATTGCGGCATCACCATAAATGGGGATTGCAGCATCGTGAAAGAGATTTTATCTTTGCATCAGAAATTAATTTTTCGAGCCATAAACTGATAATGTATTGGCCGACGGCGGACTTTCCGCCGGGCAGGCATGGAAAATTCAGATCCTTTTAATTGTTGTTTAAATCTTTGATTGTCCCGATGTGATATCGGGACAATTTCTTTAAATCCTCAAAGGCATTGGATTTCGGAGAAATCCTGCTAATTTTATGACAGTTGATAAAAGGACCGACTAATTTGAGTTTTATGAAGACGAAAAAGGAAATCAGATTTTTTTCTCCGGATATGAAGATGTCAGATCTGGTCGAGATAAATTACAGGCTGCTGACAGTGCTGTCAAGGCTGGGCATGCCTGCCGGTTTCGGCGAAAGAACTGTGGCTCAGGTATGTACGATAGCAGGCATCGATACGGGTGCTTTCATTCTGATCTGCGAGATGTATTCATACCAGGGATACATGCCTACGGACGAAGCCCTGAAGGCCGCAGATCCGCTTTCAGTGCTCAGATATCTTCACATTTCCCACTCTTTCTATATCGAAGACGGTTTCAAGGCTCTGGAACAGCTGATGAATGCCCTGGTGGCTCCTTGCGCAGAAAACCAGAAGAAGATCATCCTGGATTTTCTGGAAGGATACCGCAACGAAGTGGAAAAGCATTTCGAGTATGAGGAGACGGTGTTCTTTCCGTATGTAGAATCAGCAGTAAACGGATGTCTCTCAGGGGATTACTCGGTTTCCACCTTCGAAGAGAACCACAGCAACATCGAGGAGAAACTCAGTGACCTGAAGAATATAGTACTGAAGTATCTGCCTGCAGCATGCAGTCCCCGGCTGGCCAACGATGTACTGTATGCACTGTTCTCGCTGTCGGAGGATCTGGAGAAGCATACGAACATAGAAAACCATGTACTGGTGCCCATGGTCAACAGGCTCGAAATGAAAAAGGAGTGCAGATGAAAGCGTTTCTTATCATGCCGTCGAAAGTGATAGCCCGGGGTATCGAAGGTGTCTTCAGTGACCTCGGGGAATTCAAGGTGGAAGGTATAGTATCCGACATTTCGGCACGCGAGGAAGTCATGCTTAAAAACATGGCTGCCGATGTGGTCATCGTGGATCCGGCCGTTTTTTCCCATTCATCGCGTGCGATGGCCAGACAGCAGATTTCCGAATTCACGGATGCTGCAGTCGTGGCCTTTCCGAGCATTTTCATGGATGAGGACTCTGCCAGGCAGTACGATGCCGTGCTCAGTCTGTACGACAGTCCTGCAGACATCATCCACAAGCTCAGGTCGGCTGTCTCCGCTCCGCGGGACAATGTCTCCTCAGATGGTTCGGAGCTGTCTTCCAGAGAGAGGGATATACTCGTGTGCGTGGCGAAAGGAATGATAAACAAGGAAATCGCGGATCTGTACAATATTTCTATCCATACCGTGATCACCCATCGGAGAAACATAACGCGCAAAACCGGAATCAAGACCGTGGCGGGTCTGACGGTTTACGCCCTGCTGAACAACCTCATAGATCCTGCCTCGGTGGAATGATGTGGATTAATAATCAGGGTGCCGGCGATGAAAACTCAAAATACATTTCTTTTCCGTATTGTTTTTTAGAACAAATTATAATACCTTTGCACTTCATTTCAGCAGGGCTACCGCCCGCTGCCAGCATGCCCGGATGGCGGAATCGGTAGACGCGTTGGTCTCAAACACCAATGTCCGAAAGGATGTGCCGGTTCGACCCCGGCTCCGGGTACCACTAAAAGAGGTAATTATTTGAAAATCAAACAATTACCTCTTTTACTTTCCTTCAAATGTTCCCAAATTGTTCCCAGAGAATCATCGCAATTAAACACAATGTTAAACTTTCCTTACCTGTCTAAAACCATACATACCACAAAACATCCTTCATTGCAAGCAAAATTTTTCATTTACATACTTGTATTATCCATCATAGACAACTTAAAACATTCTCTTGGCACACACTCAAATGAACCGTGAAATTTATATCATAATATGTAAAAATTAAGTACTTTTGCAAAGTATATAGGATATAGTTTGTTGCTATGATTATAAAAACAATAAAGTTGGCATCTTTATTTGTCAACACAGAAAACTATAGGTTTGAGCCCCTATCATCACAAAAAGAGGCTATTGATAAGATGATAGAAGATCAAGAGGATAAATTATACTTTCTTATTGAAGACATTATCACTAACGGCCTTAGTCCTGTTGATTTAATCATAGTAACTCCTAGCGAGGATAATAACAAGTACATTGTACTTGAAGGAAACAGGAGGATTACATCTTTAAAATTATTAAATAACCCGACCTTAATTAATGACAAATATGCTTCTTTGAGAAGAAGATTCCAAAAGCTACAAAAAGAAAAGTCGGAAGTAGTTTCTGAGCTAAAGAGTATCAATTGTGCTGTTTTTGAAAATCCTACAGAGGCCGATATTTGGATAAAACGCAAACACTCCGGTGAATTAAACGGAGTAGGTACTGTTACTTGGAATGCCCAACAAAAACAGAGATTTGAAGAGAGGACAGAAGGAAAATCATCAATACCATTACAGATTATTACTTTACTAAAATCACATAACGATGTACCTAATGCCATAAAAGATTCATTGCCCAAGCTGAATATTACAAATCTACAACGCTTAATCTCTGATCCCTATGTTAGAGAGCATCTTGGATTAGAAATTAACAATGGAACTATTGTCTCAAAGATTCAAGTTTCAGAAGTTGTAAAGGGACTTTTAAAAGTAGTTACAGATATCTTAAACCCTGAGTTTAAAGTTGCAGACATTTACAACAGAGAAAAACGTAAACAATATATTGATAGTTTTGACAAAAGCCAAAAACCAGACTTGTCTAATGAAGTATCCGAGCAATGGAGTCTTCAAGACATAATGAACAAAGATGGGCAAATACCATTAAACAATGACTCAAAAATCGCTAAAAAAGAAAACAACAAAACGGTTAAACAAAGAGTTGGTTTAGTGCCAAAATCTATAATTTTACATATTGATAATCCAAGATTAAACAAAATATTCGAAGAATTAAAGCAAGTACCTGTTAAGACTTGCCCAAATGCATCATCCGTATTGTTGAGAGTATTCTTAGAATTATCTGTTGACACATATCTAGAAAAATACAATCTCGTACAACGTAATGCATTAACGGCCAGTTCATCTGGCGAAAGTTTACAAGGCAAAGTTAACCGAGTTGTGCAACACATGACCCAATTAGGAACCATGAACCGCGATTTATCTAAAGGCATAAGAGCAGAAATTAATGATACAAATTCAGTATTATCTATTGACTCACTAAATGCATATGTCCACAACGGTTTCTTTTATCCCAAAGCAGACAATCTCATTATAGGATGGGATAATATTGAAAACTTTTTTATCCAGTTATGGGGATCAATAAATAATAAAGAGTAAGCTTATGGAGTTCTTATCACCCCTAAGATACCCTGGTGGAAAAGCTAAAGTTTCTGATTTTGTGCAATGTTTAATCAAAGAAAACACATTGCTTGATGGGGTGTATGTTGAACCATATGTAGGAGGTGGTTCCGTTGCATTATCATTACTTTTTAATGAATATGTTAAGGATATTTATATTAACGACAAAGATATCTCCATATATGCATTTTGGCATAGTGTTCTTTATGAGTCTGATGCACTTTGTAAATTAATTAAAGAAACACCCGTTACAGTTGAGACATGGTATAAACTAAGAGACTACCAAGCAAATAAAAGTAATATAGATTTACTAAATTTAGGTTTTTCTACTTTTTTCTTAAATAGGACTAACCGTTCTGGAATTCTAAAAGCCGGCATTATAGGAGGTTACGCTCAAACAGGAAATTACAAAATTGATGCAAGATTCAATAAAGATGAGCTTATAAAAAGAATACAAAGAATCGCCGATTATGCAGATAGAATTCACTTGACAAATGAAGATGCAGTTTCTCTTGTACGGCGATTGAAATTGATTTTGCCACCAAATACACTGGTTTATTTAGATCCTCCATACTATATTAAAGGTAAAGGATTATATATGAATTATTATGATGACCAAGATCATCAAGATATCGCTAATGCCGTAAATGAAATTAATAACTTCAAGTGGATTCTCTCATATGACAATGTTCCATTTATAACCAATTTATATTCAAAATACAGACAAAAAACTTTCGAACTTAACTACAGTGCTAGCAACTCTGGAGTTGGTGAGGAGATAATGATTTTTTGCGATAATATCATTATACCAAAGCATAGGTTGTTTAAATTTTAAAATTAAAGCCAACAGCATGTTCAAAATGGTAGCTCGTCTCCATACCTGACTTGCTCCTCGCTAATGATACGTATTTCCTTATCTTGGTACAATTCGGATTGCTTGTTGAGTTTTAGGAGGATTACATCTCTTTTGACCGGATCCTCTATTTCGTTTTTGCGCTTGATGCTTAAATCAAGAAAATCCTGACACATATCCATGCCCAGATACCTGCGGCCAAGCAGATTGGCTGCAATTCCTGTCGTACTGCTTCCTGCAAACGGATCAAGCACCCATGCTCCAGGTTGGGTGGATGCTAGAATTATCCTTGAAAGTACGCAAAGAGGCTTCTGGGTCGGATGCTTACCGCAGCTTTTCTCCCACTTGGCTATAGCCGGCAGTGTCCACACATCACGCATCTGAGTTCCCCCGTTAATTTCTTTCATAAGCTCATAGTTAAAGAAATGCGAAGTTTTGGCCTCTTTGCGTGCCCAAAGAATATATTCAGCTGAATGCGTAAAGTACCTGCAAGACAAGTTTGGCGGAGGATTTGTCTTCACCCAAGTCACGCAGTTAAGTATTTTGTAGCCCAGCTCTGTAAGATTCTTGGCAATAGAGAATATATTATGGTACGTTCCACTAATCCAAATGGTTCCATTGC
>CASGDV010000008.1 GCA_949300335.1 uncultured Bacteroidales bacterium
CATTATCCTGCTCATCATCTCGCACCTCATCATTATGCGTGACATCAACCGAAGGGAAAGGGACAAGGCCGAACTGGAGGATACGGCAGCACAAAACCGTACACTTTCCGATATGCGTAAGAAAATAATCATCACGCTCTCCCACGACATACGAGGACCTCTCAATGCCATCAGTGGCAGTGCTGAACTGGCCATGGATACTCGGGACCGGGAACTCCGCAATGTCTATCTCGGAAACCTCCTTGAATCATCCCGTCATATCACCCGACTTGCCAACAGTCTGCTCGACCTCTCCCGTCTGGACGATGCAAAGGAGACCTTGAACGAAATTCCGTTCCATCTTGAATCCTTTCTGGAAAGCGTCGCTGAAGAATACACACGCAAGGCGAACGACAAAGGCCTGATGTTTGACAAGGCTTTTATGGATTGCGGCATCACCGCCCTTGGCGATGCAGACCGCATAAGGCAGATAGTGGTCAACATTCTGGAGAATGCTGTAAAATTCACCCGTACAGGTTGTATCAAACTTCAGGCAAGTTATGAAGACGGTACTCTTTCAGTAAAGGTCAAAGATACGGGGATAGGAATGGACGAGAATACCGCACAACGTATTTTTCAGCCGTTTGAACGGGCGGCTCCTGACATGGATTCAGAAGGCTTCGGACTCGGACTTTCCATTACTAAAGGGTTGGTGAGCCTGTTCGGAGGAAGTATATCGGTTTCGAGCCAGATCGGCAAAGGCAGTGAATTCAAGGTGGAAATTCCTCTTAGACAGACCGATGAGCCTGCAAGAGACAATTCCCAACCGGATACAGGAAGTCTCAGACTTCCGCGACGGGTTCTTGTAGTCGATGACGACCCCATACAATTGCGCAACATCGTTGAAATGATAGAACGAAACGGTATCTCATGCCGAGCCTGTACCAATGCACAGGAAGTGGTCAAAGCATTGAGAACCGGTGAATACGACCTGCTGCTGACCGATATACAGATGCGTGGTACGGGAGGTTTTGACCTGTTGCATCTGCTACGCCTTTCCAACATAGGAAATTCACGGACAATTCCCATAGCTGCAATGACCGCCCGTAACGACGGCGATGTAGACCGCTATCTTCAAGCCGGATTTGTCGGCTGTATCCACAAACCGTTCTATACAAGAGACTTGCTTGGATTTCTCTCGTCATTCATTGGACAGAACAGAACTATGGACAATCATTCTCTAGATTTTGAGGCACTGTATGTCACTACGGGAGATGAACGCTGGACCTTGGAGACTCTTATAGAGGAATCCAGCAGGAACAGTTCAGACTTGCTGGATTCTTTGAGTCCGGAGAAGCCCAACCGGAAGCGGATATGGGAAACTCTGCACCGGATGTATCCGATGTGGAAGCAGTTGGGAATAGCCAATGAGCTGGAACCGTACAGCTATGAACAATATGTGGAAGATACGGATGAGCCAGTATTCCGCAATGATGTGGAAAGAATTGTCAGAAGATTAGAATGGCTGATATCCGAGACAAAAAAACGATTATCGGAAATGGACGGACATAATTAAATGAAAAATGAATGAAATACAGAATACTCATAGTTGAAGACAATATACTGCTGGCCGGACAGCAAAAGAAATGGTTCGAAAAATACGGCTATGAGGCCGTGACGACAATAGACGAACCTGGTGCGAGGCAACTTTTGAAAAAGAAGCCTTTCAATCTTGTCCTTTCCGATGTCCGTCTTCCGCAAGGGGACGGCATATCTTTACTCGAATGGATGCAAAGTGAACGGATAGATGTTCCCTTCATCATCATGACCGGATATGCCTCTGTCCCAGATGCTGTTCGTGCCATCAAGATGGGGGCAAAGGACTATCTGGCTAAACCGGTTCAGATGGATGAGCTGCAAAGTCTGATAAAGGACATCTTGCGTCCTCGCTCTGTCATATACGGAAAGGACAAGGAAATCCTGCCCAGGAACAGCCATCAGATGAAAAGCGTGGAGAATCTGGCCCGTACGGTTGCACCATTCGACATTTCTGTCCTGATTCTTGGTCCGAGCGGAGCGGGCAAGGAATCCATAGCACAACGTATCCATTATTCCAGCGAACGCAGGGAAAAACCGTTCTTGGCGGTAAACTGTGGTGTTATTCCCAAAGAGCTCGCACCCTCGTTCTTTTTCGGCCATGTGAAGGGGGCATTTACGGGAGCGGCCACAAACCGGGAGGGCTTTTTTAAAACAGCCTGCGGCGGTACTCTGTTTCTTGATGAGGTGGGGAACCTCTCCGTGGAGGTACAGAGTATGCTCCTGCGTACCTTGCAGGAAGGCACCTATATTCCCATAGGCAGCAATCGGGAGAAATACGCTGACGTAAGGATTGTGGCGGCAACCAACGAGAACCTGCAGTTGGCTATCAAGGAGAGACGATTCCGGGAAGACCTGTACCACCGTCTGGGAGAATTTGAAATCGTCCTGCCGGCCCTGCATGAATGCCCAGAGGATATACTTCCGCTTGCCGAACATTTCAGGGAAAGGTTCTCCAAGGAACTCAACCGGCAGACCGACGGATTCAGCCAAGAGGCGGAGCAACTGTTGCTTTCATATGGCTGGCCGGGAAATGTACGGGAATTGCAGAACAAGGTCAAACGGGCTGTTTTGCTGTCCAAACAGTCGGTAATCGAAGCAGGTTGTTTGAACATAAAAATCGAGGATGAGGAAGAGAAAATTTTCCTTTTCCCGGAAAATGAGACACAAGAAAAGCTGTCCATTGTCAGGGCTTTGAAAATATGTACGGGCAACCGAAAACGGACGGCGGAGATGCTGCACATTGATCCGTCCACGCTGTACCGGAAAATGAAGAAATATGGATTGAACAACAAATGAAGACAATATTATATCTGGCTATAATGTGAAATAACATTCTGCCAGCTGGAATGTAATTTTATATTCGGCAATCAGTTCCGGGGCAGAGCCCATACAAAACAGATTTCTACGAACAAACACTGGGTTAGGATACAAACTTTCAGGAACGGAATCTGTCTGACTTATTGCAAAACATTGCAATAGGAGATTGCTTGCACTTGCATTTGCAATACTTCCATCAGTCTCGTTTTTATGGGGCTGATTTTTTATTTCTCTATTATTCAGCGACTTGCCATGTTTTTATGTGGCAATATGCTCCATTGGTCCACGTTTTGGCCTATATCAAATGAAACCTCTTGCGCAACACGGAGTAAATAACGGACGTATTACCCTCAACACAGAATGCATGATGATACAGAACGCCCGGGAGACATTCCAGATGATGCTCCAGAAGATAATGGAACGATTCGACAGAATCGATGACAGGCTGAACCGCATGAACCGGCAAACGGCCGCCCTTGAGGGTGACAAGCTTCTCGACAACCAGGATATGTGTGAACTACTTGGCGTAACAAAACGCACCCTTGCACGTTACCGTCAGAAGAAGCTCGTAACATACTACATGATTGACGGGCGTACCTACTACAAGGCTTCGGAAGTCCAGGACTTCCTGAACAGGAAGGGGAAGGTGCTGCCGGCGAGAATAAAAAAAGAACTCGGTCTTCAACCCTAATAAAATGACGGTATGGAAAT
>CASGDV010000009.1 GCA_949300335.1 uncultured Bacteroidales bacterium
CAGGCATCTGATATATGTGCATGGAGGATGGGGTGACGATATTATGAACATAGGTACTGCTATCCATGAATATGCACATCATATCCATTTCACGGAAAGAAGTTCCGGAGCTTTCGAAAAGTCGCATGGATACGAATTTCGGCTGATACACAAGGCATTACTCTCCATTGCCGAGTCCAAAGGATATTTGGGGCGCAGTTCAATTTTCAAATGATGACATGGTAAACATAATAATATGAATGTAACGGTAAACACCAGAGAACTGAAGAAGATTCTCGACCTGACGCCACCAGAACAGAACATCATGCTCGTCGGACGGCACGGGATAGGCAAGTCCGAAATCCTTGCAGAATACTATCAGTCGAAAGGGCAGAAAGTCATATCCTTTTTCTTGGGACAGATGAGTGACCCCGGAGACCTTATCGGGCTACCTCACAAGAACGAAGCATCCGGCAAGACCGACTTTCTCCCACCATACTGGTTTCCGACCGACGGTGAGCCGATTGTCCTTTTCCTTGATGAACTGAACAGGTCCAGACCGGAGATATTGCAGACAGTCATGGACCTGACGCTGAACAGGACTTTGGCGGGACGGAAACTCCCTGCAGGAAGCCGCATCATCTCTGCCGTGAATGACGGAGACGAATATCAGCTGACGGACCTTGACCCGGCATTAGTCTCCAGATTCAATATCTACTGGTTCAGGCCGACTGTATCCGAATGGCTTATTTGGGCAGAAGAAAACGGAGTGGACAGGAGAATCATAGCATTTATTTCAAAGGAACAGAACTGGTTGGATGATGATGGCTGCGGGGAAGGGACAGACTTGGACAGACATCCGGACAGACGCAGCTGGAAGCGTGTGTCGGATATTCTCAGCGGCAGGCCGGAGCTGGAACCAATAGACAAAAAGCTCATTTCCGGAATCGTGGGGACGAAAACCGCTGCAAAATTCATACAGTTCGTCACTTCTGAAAATACATTGGCAGGAAGCGATGTCCTGCTCCAATGGGACAAGTACCGCTCGAAAGTCTATAAACTCCAGCTGCATGAATTGTCCATGCTGAACGAATCCATGTTCCGTTTCCTCGAAACAGGGAATGATGTAGAAGAAAACAAGGATGTCATATCTTCTGCCTTGGAGTCATACCTTAAACATCTTGCCTCGAACAAGAAAAATGAAGCATACGCCCATTGGGTATCATTGTTCGGCAACAACGATTATCCTCATGCGGTATTGTTTATAATGACACAGAAACCGGTTCTGTATAAGGATATTATGAAATTTGTCAAAAATCTGTAAAGCCAGTCTGTCATGAAAACAATGGAAGAAAGCAGACTGACGGTCGCTGCCGAAGAGCGGTTCAGGCATCTGGCGGAACAATGGTTCTTGTCAGAGCCTGCTTTCTTTGCCGTCTATTGCACGCACAAATTGGTGATGAATCCCAATATCTGCTGTGCGGTCAGAACAGGGAAAGGGCGGATAGAGTACAATCCTGATATGATTGGCAGCCTCAGCGACAATGCTTTGGAAGAGACAGTCGGTATAGAGATGATCCGCCT
>CASGDV010000010.1 GCA_949300335.1 uncultured Bacteroidales bacterium
GGGCGTCAGCGGTCCCGGAGTAGTGAAATATGCTCTGGAAAGTGTTCGCGGGGCATCTTTCGAAGTTCTGTGCGAGACCATCAAGAAAACGGCGTTCAAGATCACCCGTGTGGGACAGCTTGTAGCCCAGGAAGCTTCACACAGGCTTGGTATCCCGTTCGGAATCATAGACCTGTCTCTCGCCCCTACCCCGGCTGTAGGTTAAATCCTGGCCGACAACATGCAAGAAAAAGCAGAGGACAAATCCGGTGCACCTGGAACTACTGCCGCCATGTCGATGCTGAATTACCAGGTAAATAAAGGAGTGGACATGGCATCTTCATACGTAGGAGGGCTCAGCGGTGCCTTCATTCCTGTCAGCGAAGATCAGGGCATGATAGAAGCCGCCGAATGCGGGGCGCTTACAATAGAGAAGCTGGAAGCCATGACCTGCGTCTGCTCCGTGGGGCTGGACATGATAGCCATACCCGGTGATACTCCGGCCAGCACCATATCCGGCATCATCGCCGATGAGGCTGCCATAGGCATGGTGAACCAGAAGACCACTGCCGTGAGGATCATTCCTGTCATAGGGAAGACAATAGGTGACTCTGTGGAATTCGGCGGATTGCTGGGGCATGCTCCGGTCATGCCGGTGAACAGGTTCGGCTGTGCGGACTTCATCGGCAGGGAAGGACGGATTCCGGCTCCGATTCACAGTTTCAAGAACTGATATTTTGCGGTACAGAAATATACGCCCTTCCGGGCCAAACAGTACCGTCAAATTCAGTTCCTCATCAGCATATGAAATAACCTCCGATGGAGGTCAACAGTGTCTGAAAATACTTGTTCTATGCCTCGTTGGTGTACAAATACATCTCAGCCTGACCTCGAAATGCTCTTTCGGATTGCTGAAGTCCTGAATGCGGATGTAAGAGAGTTGCTTCATGTCGTAAAGCAAAATAATTCAACCAATTTCCAATAGTATGGCAATACCAATTAACATAGAAGATTTGCTTAACAAACGCAAGATAGAATCCAATCGCATTGAATTTAAGAAAGGATGGAATCCTGATAAAATCTATCGGACTATCTGTGCTTTTGCTAATGATTTCGATAACATCGGCGGAGGATATATCGTGGTGGGGATAGAGGAAGAAGAACGGACAGGAATTGCCAAAAGGCCGGTCACCGGTTTGCCAATAGAGGGACTGAACGATATTCAGAAAGACATGGTCGGGTACAATAACAAGATAGAACCTTACTATATGCCCCGTATTGATGTACAGGAAGTTGATGGAAAGAGTGTTCTTGTGATATGGGCTCCTGCCGGGGTAAATCGTCCGTATAATGTAAGGGAGCGAGTTACGGCAAAACAATCTCCAAGCAAATGGTATGTACGTAACGGTACAAGTACTATTGAAGCAAAGGGAGAGGTACTGGACGAACTCAGGGAGATGGCTAACAGGACGCCTTTTGATGAAAGAGGAAACGAGTGTATTGATATTTCGGATATTTCTCCGGTTTTGGTTCTGGATTATCTTCATACGGTGGGCAGTCGCCTGGCAAATGACTTTGAAAGCAAGCCATTTGTGGAAATATTAGGTCAGATGGATTTGCTGACAGGGCCGACCGAACATCAAACAATCAAAAATGTGGCGGCGATGATGTTCAGCAAGAATCCTGCGAAATTCTTTCCTGTGACACAAGTGGACATCGTCATAGTCCCGGAAGGATGCATTGAGAATCCCAATAACATGATAGAAGTTCCTCGAATAGTAGGAACTGTCCCGGACATGATCAAACAGACGTTGGACTATATCCGGACCAATGTCATCAAGAAGTGGATTATCAAACCAAAGGACAAGGCAGAGTCAATCACATTCTTCAATTATCCTTATCAAGCCATAGAGGAAGCTGTTGTCAATGCACTTTATCATAGGGATTATCAGGAGCGCGAGCCTGTGGAGATTACTATCGAACCGAAAAAGATTTCTATACTCAGCTATGCCGGACCAGACCGCTCTATCAGTTTGGATGCCATTCATAAGGCTGAGCATCTGAAGTCACGCCGCTACCGCAACCGTCGTTTGGGTGACTACCTGAAAGAACTCCAGTTGTCGGAAGGTCGCGCTACTGGCATTCCGACAATACAGGACGAATTGCGCAGGAATGGCTCGGAACCGGCAAGGATTGAGACGGATGAGGATAGGACATATTTCCTGATTGAGATTCCTTGCAGGGAAGGGTTTGGAAATACCATCAACCCACAAAATGAGGCTATAAATGAGGCTATAAATGAGGCTATAAATGAGGCTATAAATAAAAACGCCTTGTCTGTTTTGTTGGAGATTTCCAAATCTCCTCATATAAAGAGAAAAGCATTATTGGACCTGATTGGTATTTCGAAGGCTACGTTGGAACGTATCATTAAACAACTGTCTTCTGAGCCTTTACGTTTTATAGAATACCAAGGCTCGTTAAAAACAGGCGGATATGTTTTGACTGAAAAAGGTCGAGAATATGTCCAAGATATTTTAATTTAACGTCAGTTCGACGAATTATTCTACTCAGTACCAGAGACTTCATCGAACTGACATTACGTTTTTTTTTGAAAGCTTTTTTCACGTGCCATCCACCCCGGCTATTACAGCGATGCCAGATTCTGAGGGTTGACTATATTCTTGCCCTCTGGGGTGTAGGCGAATTTCATACGGTCCTCGTAAGCCTTCTCGACCTTTCCGCGGACAATCTTCATCGTACTGTTCACCATGTGGTTCTTCTCAGTGAACGGCTCAGGAAGCACGCACACTGCAGCAGGCAGCCATCTCTCC
>CASGDV010000011.1 GCA_949300335.1 uncultured Bacteroidales bacterium
GTCGATTTTTTCTGGTGTACGCTCGGAATTGAGAGCTAAGCCGCACATGAAACTGATCTCAACAGCTAAGCACCCATGATTGTGTCTCCAAGCACGTGTATGAAAGTTTATACTCTTTAGCTGTCTTTCTATTTCTCTCAAATTCGCATTTGTCGTAACGACAAGTGCTGAATTTTGTTTGTTTTATAACTCATGCTATTTATAAAATAGTATTGAATATTAATGAATTAGAAACATTTATATTTACGTATGAAACATTCAATTTTAATCATTTCAGCGCTGCTGCTGACGTTTGTTTCCTGTAAAGACAAATATGTATGCACCCAGACTCCATCAGAAGAAGAAGACCTGATAACTCCTCAGGTCAGGGCAAGGATAACCGAACAGGTCGGAGAAGACCAGCCGTTCACGGGCATCCTTGAAATTTATCCGTGCAAACCGGGAACTTCGGAATATTACGGAAATTACATAAACGGCAAATTAAGTATATTCAACGGATTCTACACTATTGTCAAAGGTGACGTCTTCGGTACTTCCAACCGTGAGATTCATCTTCCTTTAGGTGATTACAACATGGTATACTGGGGTACTCCGAAACATGAGGAGCCTATCCATAATGAACCGCAAATCCAGGAACCGGGTATCACACAGGGTGCGGATCTTTCCGAAATGTATTTCAGCCTGAGGCCATATGGAGACGGGACGTACAGACCTGTATATGATCTGGTTCATGCAATTCAGGAAACCGACATAGGTTCCGAGAACCTCCAGACTGCTCTCGTGAGGGTAAGTGCCGGTCTTATAGTGAATCTCAGACAGAAGAATAATGCTGTATTCAATTCCCGTGTCAAGGATATAAAGGTTCAGATAGGCAGCATAGCCGAGAAGTTGAATTTCTATACTGCCGAGCCTGTCAACCAGACCAAGACAGTCCGCTTCGATCTCAAGCGTTCTGAAGACGGCACATTGATGAGCAATGCAACGGTGATGCTTTTCCCTTCAGCTCCGAATCCCAAACTTGAACTGGTGATAACTCTGGAAGACAACAGCGTCCACAAGGTGTCGCAAGTCCTCTCATCTTCTTTGTCCGCCAATACATTGCTGACACTTGACATCGTCATAGGAGAAATTTTGCCGGAAGGAAATCCTGGTGACTTTACAATCAGCGATTGGGATGAAAGCAATGAAACCATCGAGTTTCCGACAATAGAATAACAGATTCGACATGAATATTCTTACCGGTTCCCAAATAAGGGAGGCTGATTTCCGTACCATGAATTACGAACCGGTTTCAAGTATCTGTCTCATGGAAAGGGCTGCCTCCGGTATTGCCGATGCAGTAAGAAATGAGGCAGATATCCGTTCTGAAACCGGATTAGCTGTTCCCGACAACACTGCCGTGGTTGTATTCTGCGGCAAGGGGAACAATGCCGGTGACGGATATGCCGTTGCAAGACTGCTCTCGGATTGTACCGATATGAGTGTGGTACGGGTTTTTCCTGAAAATGAGATGACTCCGGAGTGCAGGGAAAATTTCAGGCGTCTGCCTTCTTCCGTAAGAATTCTCTCACTTGATGATTCATATTCGGAGTGCAAGCAGGCAAAGAAAAACCTGTTCCTTATAGATGCATTGTCCGGTACCGGAATAAAAGGGAGACCGCGCGGTGCCGTGTCGGTTGCCGTCAAGGCGATCAATGCTGTCAGGCAATCGTGTTCCCGGGCGGTGACCATATCTGTAGACCTGCCTTCGGGACTGCCTTCGGAACCATACGAAGACATCGATCTGGAATATGATGCTGTACAGGCAGACATTACCTTGACCATAGAATTTCCGAAACTCTCCCTCCTGTATCCATCAACTGGCCGCTATGCAGGAAAAGTCAAGGTCATTCCGATAGGTCTGGACAGGAATTTCATAAATAACAATGCTTCCGGATTCGAATGGACCGATAATGGGATGCTGGCGGCCATTATGCCGGAACGCAACGAATTCGGTCATAAAGGTGATTTCGGGCATCTGCTTGTCGTTGCCGGCTCGGAAACAATGATGGGAGCAGCCATATTGTGCACTGCAGGAGCGCTTCGGTCAGGCTGCGGCCTGGTAACCGCCCACATACCGTATTGCGAGAGGCAGGCGATGTATGCGGCCAATCCTTCCGCAATGACAAGTCCGGACAGAGGTAAATGTTTTTCGGAAATTCCGCGTGACATGGGCAAATATTCGGCAGTGACGGCCGGTCCCGGTCTTGGAAGAGCTCCGGAAACTGTCAGGGCACTGAAGGAACTCATGTCCGCTTCGGATAAGATGGTCCTTGATGCGGATGCGCTCAACATAATTTCAGACAATCCAGATCTTTTCAGCCTGATTCCGTCCGGCAGTATCCTTACGCCCCATATCGGGGAACTGAAAAGACTTCTGAAAGCTTTCTACGGCCTCGGGAAAGAAGAAGAGGCATGGAAAAGCGAAAAGGACAAGACTGAAAAAGCCAAAGGCCTGGCTTCCGCCCTCAAGTCCGCGGTAATAGTGAAAGGAGCACATACGATGGTATGCTGTCCCGACGGAAGGGTAGTTTTCAATATGACCGGCAATCCAGGCATGGCCAAAGGAGGAAGCGGGGACATTCTGTCCGGTCTTGCCGGAGGACTTCTTGCACGCGGCATCGGTACTGCGGATGCCGCGATCCTCGGAGTATGGCTTCACGGAAGGGCAGGGGACAAGGCCGCTGCAAAATTCGGATATGAGGCAATGAATTCCTCGGATATTCTGCCGGAAATCAATTTCTGACAGAATCCGCAAAATATCTCTTCAATGTTTCCAGAACGGAAATATCGGCAGGAAGCCATCTGACGGAGTCCAGTTCTTCCATTCCAAGCCATTTTGCCGCCTCGTGTTCCTTAAGTTGCAGGGACTCGGAAACGAGAGAGCAAATGTAACAATGCATTGTAAGGTGAAAATCAGGATAATCCCATTCCACGGTCTCCAGGAGCTCCGATATGCTGATTTCGGCATCAAGTTCCTCGCGGATTTCGCGTTTGAGCGCATCTTCCGGGGATTCCGACAATTCCATTTTGCCGCCGGGAAATTCCCACCAGTCCTTGAAATCTCCGTAACCGCGCTGGGTGGCGAAGATTTTTCCGTCCCTGACGATTATAGCTGCTACAACTTCAATATGTTTCATTTTTTTTCAATTTCAATTATGATTCATGTCTGATTCATATATGCTTCATGATATATAGGGCTCGTGATATTCAGGAAATTCCGCCATCGGCAGGTTTAATTTCCATCGGTTTCAGCTGAACCGTAACAGGGTCCAAAAATACCTCATAATATTCGTAATGACAAAATTCATGATACATTTATTTGTCCACTTCGTGTACATATATAGCTACCGCCCGGCAATGTCAAAGTAAAACTTTGCATTGCTCTCGCTTAATCGCTATCTTTGCAGGGATATTAATGGCTTGGTTTATGGGAAAAATAAATTTCTGGCTTCATAATGCGAGACATATCTCTCTTCCCCAAAGTCTGCTGCCGGCTTTTACCGCAGTTGCCGTCGGAGCCGCTTCGGGACATTTTTCATGGAGCGCCGCGGTCCTTTCAGTTATTGGCATAGCCGCAGCACATCTCGGAATGAATCTGGCTGACGACTGGTTCGACTACAAGGTCCATTCGGGGGAAATCAGACAGAAACATGCATCGGAAGGCATAAGGGCTAGGATGGTCAAATATCCGTATCTTACATCAGGTGAGGCTACTACGGGACAGCTTCTCGCTGTAACATTCCTGTTGCTCGGAATCGCAGCCTGCTGCGGTATAGCTGTGGCCGTGATGGAAGGATGGGGCGTCATGTGGTTTGCTCTCGCCGGTTTTCTTCTAGGGATGTCTTATTCCGGAGGGCCCCTGAGGCTGGGATTCAGGGGGCTCGGGGAGCTGGTAATCTTCCTAATGTTCGGCCCCATGCTTATGACAGGGACCTATTTTGCCGTATGCGGCGGGATTTCCCCGGAAATAATATGGATTTCCTGCGCTGTAGGGCTTCTGGTCGCCAATATTGTGTACAGCCATTCCATCATGGATGCAGAACATGACCTTAAAGCCGGAAAGTATACGATGGCTCACCTGATGGGGTCACGCAGAGGTCAACTTGGGTTGTCAGGCTTCATAAATTTCGCACCTTATCTGCTGATTGCGGCCGGAGTGTGTCTAAAGCAGCTGCATCCGGCTTACCTGGCGGTATTCTTGACCCTGCCTCTTTCCATATGGCTTGTAGGCTCGCTCCGTGACTTCGTTTACGAGAAACCTGTTGAAATTGTCATAAAACCGTGGATGGGGCCTATAGGAAATTTCGACGGATACAGAAAGGCCGGTATCGACTGGTTCATGCTGAGATGGCTGGCTGCCAGAAACATCGTGACATTTTTCTGTCTTATCATAATTGTCGCAAGCATAATCCTCTCCGTGCTGTAAAATTTTCTGTTATGCTCTATTAATTAAGCTAATTTATTCTGATATAATTAAGTTTTTATAATACATTCACTGATAATGAAAATAACAAAGATGTTCTACCTTGGATGGTGGTTCTTCAAGGCAAGGGTACTCGGTTGCCGCAAGCCTCTTCAGACCGTATTGTTCATTTCCGACAGGTGCAACCTGCAATGCAAGCACTGTACGGTATACCAGAAAGAAAACCAGCATAACATGACATATGACCAGGTGCGCGAACAACTGGAATACTCCTATTCGCTGGGATCGAGATTCGTGGATTTCGAAGGAGGCGAGGTAACCATATGGAAAGACGGAGATTACCGCATCAACGATCTGATTGACCTGGCAAAGAAAATAGGATTCTTTTCGTGCACGATAACTACGAATGCACAACTTCCTTTTTCCGGCAGTCATGCCGATTCTATATGGGTGAGCCTTGACGGCATCGGCCATTTCCACGAAGAAGTAAGAGGGAAGGGGACATTTGCCAGACTTGAGAAAAATATTGCCGAGTGCGGGCACAAGCATCTGAGTGTCAACATGGTTGTGAATACACTCAATTATACTTCCGTCGATGAGACCATCGAATATGTGAAAAACAATCCAGCAATCGAATCGATATCAATAAATTTCCATACACCGTTTCCTCCGACAGAGTATCTGAGTCTCGACAAGGAAACCAGAAACGCCATCATAGACAAAGTGATTGCTTACAAGAAAAAGGGATATCCTGTCATGAATTCAGTATCGGGACTTAAACTCATGAAGAAAAACGATTTCCGGAAAAGATGCTGGGTGACAAATTTCATATATCCGGACGGAAGCAGGGGATTGTGCGCCGGGGACGGAACTTCCATCTGTGACAATTGCGGTTTCTGCATGGCAGGAGAAATGGCATCGGTATTCTCTTTCAGGCCTGACACCATCTTTGCCGGACTGAAGCTGAGGGTGTGAAATGCATTGCATATCTAACTGCAAATAAGGAGAATACAACAAATGATGCAGGAAACGGATCCTAGGGAAACAAGAAGGGCCGAAGCGTTCCGGCTCTGGATGAGTGCACCAATGCCTATGGTGACACTGTTCATGACCATGAATGTGAGCAATCTTGCTAGAATAAGCAAAAGGAAAGGTTTGAAATTCAATATGCTCATGTGCTGGTGCATAGGGAAGGCTGCCACAGGAATCAAGGAATTCCATATGCTTCCGGTAGGAGAGAAACTGTTCCGCTATGACAGCATAGCAGTAAGCACCATTGTGGAGAACAGAAAAGGAGAAGTCAGTTCATGCGACATACCATTTTCGGAAAAGCTGGCGGAATTCAATGAAAACTACCTGAATCTTACAAGACAGGTTGCAGAAAGCTGCATTAACCATGATATAACGGAAAGTATGGTAATAGGCACTTCTGCCCTTGCAAAATACGGGATAGATGGTGCTGTGGGAATGTACAGCGGAATATTCAACAATCCTTTCATGATCTGGGGAAAATACCGGAAATCTTTGTTCAGAACCCTCATGACAGTATCATTCCAATTCCATCATACACAAATGGACGGGGCGCATGCCGCCTGCTTTCTGGAAAGACTTCAGGAAGTCATTTCCACTCTGAAAATCAGATAAAACAACAAATATGTTTGATAAAATAGATTATGATAACTGGGCAAGGAAACCTTATTTTGACCAGTATTTCAATCAAATGAAATGCACATACAGCATATCTGTAAATCTGGATATAAGCAGACTCATGAATTTCAGAGCTTCCAACAAGGTCAAGCTGCATCCAGTGCTAGTATATATTCCGTTGCAAAGGCCGTAAACTGGCACGAAGGATTCAGGATGGCGAATCTTTTTCAAACATTTGGACGGAATGGAACGATGACTTCAGGACCTTTCTTGACAACTGGACTGAGGACATTGAAAAATACGGTTATATGAAAGAAATCAATCCAAAACCTGGCTTGCCGGAGAACGTATTCCCTATTTCATCACTGCCATGGACAACTTTCACAGGATTCAACCTGAACATAACCTCGGACGGGACATATCTGTTTCCGATATTTACTTTCGGGAAATATTTTATCAGAGGCAAGAAGACACTTATTCCATTGTCTGTGCAAGTCCATCATGCCGTCTGTGACGGATTTCATGTTTCCCGATTCATAAATGATCTCCAGTCAGTCCTGGATTCTTTTTAAAAGATGGACTTCATTTAGTTCATGCATTATCATTATATATTTTGCTATCGTATGTAATACTGCCTCATCCCCTTTTTCTCCTTCCAGAAAGATTGAATGTGTATCCCCATGGAATGAAAGATAGATAATTGAATAATTGTCATATTTTGCCAAATTGAACCGTTTCAGATAATATTGCAGCTCATTTTTTGTGGCTACTCTTCGATAAATGATTTCACATCCGGACGATTTTTCAAGAAAGTCCAGTAAAGGTTTAGTATGTATTGAGCGTCTATTTCTTTCGATAGTATGCTCCCACTCTGTTTCAAGACAGATAATTCCGTTTTTCTGTTTCATTGTATTATTTTGTTTATTTATGCATGTAATTTCATTTTAATTATAGGGAAAGGACGTCCCTGTGCGTCAGACTCGGTCCGTTCATATTCTTGGAAGCCCAAATGCCGGTAAAAGTTTCTGGCCTTCGGATTCTGTTCGTTTACATCGACATAGATGCAGCC
>CASGDV010000012.1 GCA_949300335.1 uncultured Bacteroidales bacterium
TTCGAGAGATTGCCGAGCTCGAAATTGTTGGCCACGAAGATATGGACGCCTTCGAGTATCGTCCTGTCCTGTATGATCACATCCTCCGACTTCGAGATCTCGAGCACGTCCTTGAAGCGCTGCGCGAGGAAATAGGTCTCAAGGTTGTACGACCAGCGCGGGATGTCGCGGTAGTAGTCCTCGAGGTAGGGATTGTAGGTCACGGCCTCATATTTCGGAGTCCAGCCATAGTGCTCCGCGAGCAGCCTGGTCAGGGTCGTCTTGCCGCTTCCGATATTTCCTGCAACGCCTATATGCATCGAATTCGATTTACAAATCTTACAAAGATACGAATTTTCTCCAACACTTTCCTTTTTAGCCCTTTCCTCCATCCTATCCACCATCCCTTTTCGTCTTTTACACTCGAATATTTGACAAAAAGGCTTACATTTACGGAAGAAAAGAAAAATGATGAATAGAGAAGATTTCGGAACTCTGACACCAAGTTTGGGAGAGTTGATACAAACTATCCATGAAAGCAACCATGACAGTGAAGATTTTATCTCGGACACAGACACTATGGCCTTGTTCAGCCATTACATCCACCATAAAGTCGCACTATCCGACAAGAATGACATATCTTCACTCTGCAAAGCAATCCAGAAGATAATCTTCAATTCTGCAGATTCTAAAAAGACGGACGGGATATTATCTGACGTCCATATAAACTATGGGCTCTTTTCCGACTTCTTTGAAATTCCATTCCCAGACCCGGAGAAACCAGCATTCACCTTCATTGACCTCTTTGCCGGCATGGGAGGTTTCCGACTTGCCATGCAGGCGCAAAACGGGAAATGCGTTTTTTCTTCCGAGTGGAACAAATTTGCGCAAAGAACCTATTTTGCAAACTTCGGAGAAGTCCCTTTCGGGGATATAACAAAAGAAAGCACTAAAAAATTCATTCCCTCTCATTTTGATATACTTTGCGCGGGCTTTCCCTGCCAGCCATTCTCAATAGCCGGCGTATCAAAGAAAAAAAGCCTTGGCAGGGAAACCGGATTCAAGGACAAGACACAGGGAACATTGTTTTTTGATGTAGCAGACATTCTCTCTCGCCACCGGCCAAAAGCGTTCTTCCTTGAGAACGTCAAGAACCTCCTTTCTCATGACAAAGGAAATACATTCAAAATAATCAAGAGCACGTTAGAGGAACTCAACTATTCTGTCTACTATAAAATTCTTGACGGAAAGGACTACGTACCACAACATAGAGAAAGGATAATGATTGTCGGGTTCAACAGAGATTTATTCCATGGGGAAGAGTCTTTCTCTTTCCCGGAACCAACCGACAGAACATTCGCCATCAAAGATATCTTAGAGACGAACGTAGATGGTAAGTACACTTTAAGCGACAAATTATGGCTTTATCTACAACAGTATTCGGAAAAACAAAAAGCGAAAGGAAACGGTTTCGGATATGGCCTCGTCGATATAAACGGCATTTCTCGGACATTGAGCGCACGTTACTATAAAGACGGCTCAGAAATACTGATTCCTCAAAATGAGGGCAAGAACCCCAGGAAATTAACTCCAAGAGAATGTGCTCGACTCATGGGATATCCTGACACTTACAGACTTGATCAAGTTTCAGATGTTCAAGCCTACAGACAATGCGGAAATTCCGTCGTGGTTCCGTTAATCACGGCAGTATCACAAAACATCATTAAAACCATCACTGACTATGAACAGCATTCTTGATTCTGCATTACTTAATGTACAACAAGCCGAAGCGGCGTGGTGCCGATTCATTACTGGTAATGACACCGGCTCAACAGGAAGCCATCAAGCCGGATTCTATGTTCCAAAATGCGCTGCTTCCTTGATGTTCGATAAACCCGGAGTTAAAGGGGAGAACAAAGAAAAACTTGTAACCATTAAGTGGCAGGACAATTTCATTACAGAGAGTTGCATGAAATATTATGGTCAAGGTACGAGAAATGAATATAGAATCACTCGATTCGGACGAAATTTCCCGTTCTTGGAAGATGATAACATCGGAGACCTGCTCATCATTGCTAAATGCACAGATACTGAATACCTCGGCTATGTTTTAAGTTCTGACGAGGATATAGATGCGTTTTTTGCCTACTTTAACCTTTCTCCGGGTGACACGAATCATTTAATAAATCTTTCGGGCGTCTATGGTTCCAGCGACACGCTATCTGTTCTTTTTGATGATTTCATTTCTAAACATGAGGATTTCCCTGAAACCAGGGAAATGGCTTCAGGGGCACGGGAATGTTACAACAAGGCATTTCATGTCACAAACGAGCATTTAAAAAAGACTCCTGACGCAATATTGATGAAATGGATTGATACCGAATACAAACTATTTCGGTCTATGGAAGACAAGTTCTATGCTGAGATACTATCAAAACCTTTCAAGACTGTAGAATCCTTTGTCCAAACAGCCAATGAAGTCCTCAATAGACGCAAATCCAGAGCAGGAAAATCTTTAGAACATCATTTATCTGATATCTTTACAAGCAATAATTTGCATTTTGAGGCACAAGCAGTTACTGAAGACAATAAAAGACCCGATTTCATATTTCCGGACGGGAGCAGTTATCACAATCTGCTTTTCCCTACTGAAAATCTAACGATATTGGGAGTGAAAACTACTTGCAAAGACAGATGGAGACAAGTCCTTACCGAGGCGGACAGAATAGAAGAAAAACACTTGTTCACTTTACAACAAGGCATTTCCAGAAATCAACTTAAAGAAATGCAAGATTCAAAATTGCATTTAGTTGTACCACGTCAGAACATCCCATGCTTCCCTATGGAATACCAAAGTTCTTTGTTAGACCTCTCTCAGTTCATTTCCATTATAAAGAACAAACAGCATGCTTAAATTATACTCGCACACATACAACCTCTTCGAGGAGCAGACCTACGTGGCGGGCGGCGCGGAAGGGCGCTGCGTGGTGGTGGACCCCGGCTTCTGCAACGAGGCCGAGAGGGCGGACTTCTTCGGCCGCCTGGAGGAGGAGAAGCTGACCCCCGAGGCAGTGCTCCTGACCCACGGACACCTGGACCACATCGGAGGAGCCGCGGAGCTGCAGAGGAGATACGGCATTCCGGTCTACATGAACGAAGACGACAGGAAGGTCGTCGAGAACCCCGACCCCCGGCTCAGCCGGCTGTGGAAAAGATTCCCGGACACCGGATTCAGCACCAGCGCCGTCCGTGACGGCGACAGGGTGGAGGCCGCCGGGCTGACGTTCGAGGTGATCGCCACGCCCGGACACACCCCCGGAGGAGTCTGCTGGCTAGTGCGCGACGAAAAACTTCTGTTCACGGGCGACACCCTCTTCGCCGGAGCCATCGGGCGCACCGACCTCAGCTTCGGGGAATACGACGACGAAAT
>CASGDV010000013.1 GCA_949300335.1 uncultured Bacteroidales bacterium
AAACGTTTCCTTGACGATGTGTTCAACGGGACCATAGCAGATGACATTGACAATGCGTTTGTAGTGCATCTGGGGAGGCATACGTCACCGAACGAAATCCTGTCATGGAAAAACTCGATGATGCATATTTACAAAGTTGTCAATACAGATGAAATACCGGATGAGTCGGATGTGGCTGTTGAATATCAGATTCCACTTACATCCAAAAGAATAGATTTCATCATATCCGGGCTTGACGGCAGCGGGAAAGAAAATATTGTCATAATAGAACTCAAGCAATGGGAACATGCCGGATTGTCAGAAAAACCTGGGATTGTCCAGACCAGATTCCAGCGTGGAGAAAGTGAAATAGCCCACCCATCCTACCAGGCATGGTCTTATGCATATATGCTGGAAAACTTCAATGAAACCGTCCGGGACAGGAACATCACACTGTCACCTTGCGCCTTCCTTCACAATTATCAGGATGACGGCATAATATCGAATACATTTTATGCTGAATTCATAAATAAGGCTCCGCTTTTTCTGAAGACCGATGCAAAAAAATTGCAGGATTTCATAAGAAAACACATCAAACATGCACCTGAGAACGACATTATCCGGGAAATAGACAACGGAAGACTTCGGCCTTCCAGGCAGCTTGCCGATGCCCTGTGCAACATGCTTAACGGGAACATGGAATTTGTCCTGCTTGATGACCAGAAAGTCGTATATGAAACAGCGCTGGCACTGGCTCGTAAAAGCGCCAACGCGGAAAAACATGTGTTGATAGTCGAAGGCGGTCCCGGGACAGGCAAGAGCGTGGTCGCAATCAATCTTCTGGTGGAACTCACAAAAGAAGGTATTGTGTCTCAGTATGTTTCAAAGAATGCAGCACCGCGTCAAGTATATATATCCAAATTGACAGATAATTTCAGGAAAGGCTACATTGAAAACCTGTTTGTAGGTAGCGGAAACTTTGTCGATGCTGCACAAGACCAGTTCGGGGCATTGATTGTTGATGAAGCGCACCGGCTTAATATGAAGAGCGGCCTTTATGGGAACAAAGGGGAAAACCAGATAAAAGAGATAGTAAATGCATCCCGCTTCTCCGTATTCTTTGTCGATGACAGACAAAGGATACATATAAAGGATATAGGCACCAGAGCATCAATACAGAAGTATGCTGAATCCTGTGGGGCTGTAGTTCATACAGCTAAATTAAGCTCCCAGTTCAGGTGCAACGGATCAGACGGATATCTGAGCTGGCTTGACAACACATTGCAGATTTCAGAGACAGCAAACATACGTCTGTCTCCCGATGATTTTGATTTCAGGATCTTCCAGGATCCCAATGAATTGTTTGCAGCAATAAAGGAAAAGAATAGACTCAACAACAAATCCCGTGTTGTCGCAGGTTACTGCTGGGACTGGAAAAGCCAGAATGATCCTGACGAATTCGACATAACAATACCGGAATTCGGATTCAGGAAAAAATGGAATCTGAAGACAGGCAAAGAGCCGTGGCTGATAGGGAAAAATTCTATCGAGGAAATAGGGTGTATACATACATGCCAGGGGCTTGAGCTGGATTATGTCGGTGTCATTGTAGGCACCGATATGAGATTCGAGAACGGACATGTCGTGACTGATGTGCTCAAACGCTCCGGTAATGACCAGTCCGTAAAAGGCATAAAGAAAGAACTGAAAGAAGACCGCGATTCTGCATTGCAGATTTCTGATGAGATTATCAAGAACACATACAGGACACTCATGACACGTGGCATGAAAGGCTGTTATGTATACTTTTGCGATAAAGCACTTGCCGGACATTTTGCCGCACAACTGCAGCCAACGGAAGTGGAGCCGAATGTAATCAGAGTAGAACCTGAGGTAAACGATGACGTGAAATATATCGACTTCCTCCCTGTTTTCTCCATGAAAGCGGCATGCGGCTATTTCGGGGATGGTGAAGAAGTGGATACTGCCGGATGGATGAGAGCTGACGGAATGGGGAAACTTAACCGTAATATGTTCATTGTCCAGGCTTCCGGCAATTCTATGGAGCCCAGAATCCATGATAAGGATTATTGCGTATTCAGGGCAAATCCGGCAGGGAGCAGACAAGGTAAAATCGTCCTTGTGCAGCATAGGGACTTCTACGATCCTGACTATTCGGGAAGTTATTCGATCAAGAAATACGAAAGCCAGAAGATATACGATGACACGGGATCATGGAGACATGAAGTCATAAGATTAGAACCATTGAACCATGAGTACAAGCCTATTGTAATCTCTGAAGAAAGCGCCGACGAATTCAGGATTGTAGGGGAATTCATCGGTGTCATAAAAAACAGCGGATGATATAATGCTTTCCCTCCCTGCCCTGCGAAAGCAGCCCCTGATCATGCCAGGAGCGGCTCAAGCATGCGTATCACGCCGATGTCCGCAGGAAGCCAGTCGACGCTGTAAAGCTGGCCGGCGGAGAGCCAGCGGGCGGATTCGTGCTCTTTCAGGACGAGGTTTCCCGACCTCACCGAACATATGTAGCAATGCATGGTGAGATGGAAAGCGGGGTAGTCGTATTCCACGGTGCACAGGAAGGGGCCGATGTCTATCTCTGTGTCGAGCTCTTCCATGATTTCCCTTTCCAAAGCCTGTCCACGGTCTTCCCCCGGCTCCATCTTGCCGCCGGGGAACTCCCACATGTCCTTGAATTCACCATATCCCCGCTGTGTCGCGAAAATCCTGTTGCCGTCCTTTATCACGGCGGCTACTACTTCTATCTGTTTCATAGGATAACTTCTGTACAACGATTTACTTGCCCTTCACAGCCTCCGGGGTCCAGTTGCCGAAGAAGCGGAGGACTTTGGCGCGGTCATAGCTCTTGTCCTTTTCCAGAAGGCCGGAATCCTGGATGTGGAGGACTTTACCGCCCGCGTCCAGGACCACGAAGACAGGGAAACCGAAGCGGGCAGGGTTCCCCAGACGCTTCATCATCGCGGCCGTCTCAGCAGAGTTGCCTGACGACTTGCGCGGGTTGTAATTCACGTGGATATAAACGAAATTATTGTTTATCAGATCGCTTATCTCAGCGTCCTTTGTGATGAAATCAGCGAAACGAAGGCACCACGGGCACCAGTTCCCGCCCACCTGGCAGACAACAAACTTGCCTTCTGCCCCTGCCTTCTGCAGAGCATTGTCTATCTGCTCCATCGGGTCGATGTTTTCATCATACACTTTTTTCAGGCTCTCCTGGGCGAATGCAGGCAATGCGATGAGTGCGGAGAGCAGGATTACAAGAATTTTTTTCATTTCTTTGATTGTTCAAGCGTCGTAATGACGGATTAATTTATTAAAAAAAATTTTATAATTAATCACTTATCTATTTCAGCAATACTGAAGTACGGTTATGATCCGACCATGCCCTCATAAGCTCCAGATAGTCCGGATATACGTCAGGACTGATCTGCGGGCCGGACAGTTTCAAGGTGCGGGTCACCACCGCGCAGCCGTCCTCCTCCTTGACGGAAATCTCGAGAGATCCGGCATCATTGCTGATTTCCAGG
>CASGDV010000014.1 GCA_949300335.1 uncultured Bacteroidales bacterium
ATGAAGCCGGCCACCGGAGCATGGCAATGACAATATGAGGACATGATATGAAAAGCAATGTATATTTCGTAAGCGGGATAGATACCGGCATCGGAAAAAGCTATGCTGCAGGCTATCTGGCAAAGATGTGGAACGGTAAGGGCGTGCGGACCATAACGCAGAAACTGGTCCAGACCGGGAATGCCGGAATATCAGAGGATATCGTTCTCCATAGAAAGATTATGGACTGCGGATTCTTGCCTGAAGATATCCAGGGGCTTACAATGCCGGAAATTTACACTTACCCGTGTTCTCCTCATTTGGCCGCAGAAATAGACAGGCGTCCGATAGATTTCGAGAAGATCGATTCCGCCACCGAAGCCTTGTCGGAACGTTATGACGCTGTCCTGTTAGAAGGAGCCGGCGGACTTATGGTCCCGTTGACCAGGAATCTGCTCACAATAGATTTCATTGCCGGTCACGGCTATCCTCTTGTCTTCGTAACATCAGGGCGTCTTGGAAGCATAAACCATCTTCTTCTCAGCCTCGAAGCGATGGAAAAGCGGAATATAAGCCTTCATACCCTTGTCTACAACCGCTATCCGGCCGATGATGACAGGCTCATCAGCGAGGATACCGAAAAGTATGTCAAGGAAATTCTGGCCGCAAGATTTCCTGCTGCGGAACTGGTCTTGATGGATCCTCTCGTTCCGTAACAGTCCTGCCTTCAGAAGGAATCAACTTTTAGAACGGTACTCTTTCGGAGTGCAGCCGACTTCTTTCTTGAAGAAGCGCAGGAAATGCTGCGGATACTGGAATCCGAGTGTGTCGGCGATCTGTTTTATGCTTGCATCCGGCTCGAACAGGGCGTTTTTTGCCATTTCTATGATTTTCAGGTGTATGTGCTCCCGTGCAGTCTTGCCTGTCTCGGCTTTTACCAAATCTCCGAAATAATTCGGGGAAAGGCAGATCTTGTCCGCAAAATATTTCACTGTCGGCAGTCCGTACCGTTCGGCCATGCCTGATTCCCAATATTCATCCAGCAGCCGTTCGAAACGTACCAGCACATCATTGTTCAGCTCTTCGCGGGTTATGAACTGGCGTTCGTAGAATCTCATGCAATAATTGAGCAGCACCTCGATGTTCGAGACAATCAGCGGCTTGGAGAATCTGTCTATCGGGTGCTCCAGTTCGTGGGCTATCATTCCCATGTAATCCTGTATGATCACGCGTTCATCCGCTGACAAATGCAGGGCCTCATTGGAAGCATATGAGAAAAAGGAATATTGCCTTATCTTCTGTGCCAGCGGTGTGCGGTGCAGAAAATCAGGATGAAACAGCAGGGCATCGGCTTCCGGCACAGGACCGTCCTCTATACGGTGTACGGCGATGGTCTGGCCCGGCGCAAAGCATACCACGGTCTCATCGTCGTAATCATACTTGGTCTTTCCATAATTTATGGTGCATCCCACCGTCTTTTTCAGGAAGAGGGCGTAGAATCCGAATGTCATCCTGTGGGCATCAGGCTGGTTCTCATTGCCGTCGAAATGTACGACACTGACCAAAGGATGCTGCGTCCGGAATCCGAAAAACCTGTTGTACTGTTCTATCGTGTCTGCCTTTATGATTTCCATGGCTGTAGCTTGTATTTATTGCAAAATTACATTTTTTCGCGGAAGCATAAATGCCTCGGAGCACGAAAACGTAATCCGGGTATGTTTTGCCGTATTGCGTACACTTCGCTGATATTCAGGATTAAAGTGAAAAAAATCAAATCCGTGAAGATGGTAATTATGTCCGTTGTCCGGGTACCGGACAATATAAATACGGAGATTATTTTTGCATCAAATTATGGATGATTTATGAAACTGATTTCCTTTTTTACTGCCGCTTTCCTCTGTTTGATCTGTGCGGAGGAAAGTCCGGCCAGAACTATTAAAGACGATTTTGATATGGAACAACTTACATTGACCAGGGAGTGGGACAAGACATTTCCCTTGAGCGACAAGGTCGGCCACTGCAAGGTGACTTTCCACAACCGTTACGGCATTACGCTTGCCGCTGACCTGTATATTCCGAAGGATGCCGGAGACAGGAAACTGCCGGCAATCGCCATGAGCGGACCTTATGGTGCGGTAAAGGAGCAGGTATCAGGGCGTTATGCCCAGGCTATGGCGGAGCGAGGCTTCCTGACCATCGCCTTCGACCCTTCGTTTACCGGTGAGAGCGGCGGACAGCCACGTGCCGTATCGTCTCCGGACATCAATACCGAGGATTTCTGCGCTGCGGTGGACTATCTGTCTACTCGCGATGACGTGGATCCGGAGCGTATCGGCATCCTCGGGATCTGCGGTTTCGGAGGATTCGCAGTCAATGCTGCGGCTATGGATACCCGCATCAAGGCCACTGTAGCCGTAACCATGTATGACATGACCAGAGTATCGGCAAAGGGCTATTTCGATGAGGCTGACAATGCCGATGCCCGCCATGCCCTTAAGCAGAGACTTAACGCCCAGCGTACCGAAGACTATCGGAACGGCAGTTATGCCAGTGCCGGCGGCAATCCGGAAGTGGCTCCTGACGATGCTCCGCAATTTGTCAAGGACTATGTGGCTTACTACAAGACAGCGCGCGGCTACCATCCCCGTTCGCTCGGCTCAAACGAGGGTTTCAACACTACAGCCATGCTTTCGCTGATCAACATGCCTATTCTGGCATATGCCGGTGAGATTCGCAGTGCTGTCCTCCTCGTGCATGGCGAAAAGGCGCACTCACGCTATTTCAGCGAGGATATTTTCAAAAAACTGGATGGCAATAACAAAGAGTTGTATATCGTGCCTGACGCAGTTCATACAGACCTTTACGACAATTTGGAGAAAATCCCTTTCGGGAAGATCGAGGAGTTCTTCCATAAATATCTGTAGGACCTGACTTCTCCGGTCTTTCCCAATCGTTTTAATTTCTGTCATCATTCTTTGCTTCGTCTGTCCGACTTTTCAATTTCTATCGGTCCGTTTTTTCCTGTCCTTTATAATTGCGTCCTTGTTTTCCAGCGCCCATTCTATCAGTGCATTGATATGTGGCAGTAAAGAGCGGGTGCGGTCTGTAAGCGCATATTCTACCCTTGGAGGAACTTCGGGATATACGGTGCGGGTAACATAACCGTCATCTTCCAATGTCCTCAAGGTAACCGTCAGCATCTTCTGCGAGATGTCAGGGATTTCACGCTGCAGCTCCTTGAACCGCACCGTCTCCTTGCCGGCCTTGTCCAGCGTATATATGACCAGAAGCGACCATTTGTCGCAGAGTCTGGCCAAGATGTTCCGTATCGGGCAGTCCGGGAATACGGCATCTTCTATCGTTGTCCTGTCCATAATATTGTGTATTTCAAACCGCTCTACAAAGGTAATCAAATTTCTTTCACGCTGTAGCAAACTTTTTTCAAAAAAAATTTTTGTCCCTAACCGGCTCATACACAATAATGGTTACCTATACGTAAGTATATGACATTCAAGTGCCTACTTGCAGGATTAAAAAACTCTTTCTTATTTTGCAGCATAAAAGAAACAAGGATACTTTTAGTAAGTAATGCAATTAAAAACTCATTAAAACAAAAAAACAATGAAAAAGGTATTATTTATTTTGTTCAATCTCTTAACAATCACAGCTATGGCACAGACAAAAGGACGTTTCGAGGTACATGACCTCGGCAATTACAGACTGCACGTTTATTACACCAACGATGCGTTGGGTGACGCAAGCTACATCATTGAAGGCAAGGATGCACTTGTCACCATGGAACAGCCGCTGTTCAAGGACAATGTGGCAGAGTTTGACACTTATCTTTCCGAACTTGGCAAACCCGTGGAGAAGCGAATCACTGACTATCATGTGGGTGGAACAGGAAACCATGATGTAGTAATGGCTGAGGGTATGCCCGAATTTACCAAAGGAGAAATCTACGGCGGCATGATGAAAGGCTTCGAACAGGCATTCGGTGACGCCCTGACTGACATGCCTACGGGCAATGCAACTGAGGTGGCATTCGGCACGACCCAGACATGGGCGGGAGTCACTTTCGAGTTCCGTAACGGAGCCACGACGGATTTCCCCGGTGC
>CASGDV010000015.1 GCA_949300335.1 uncultured Bacteroidales bacterium
AAGGTATTAAATTTTATGACAACTCAAAACTATTCTTGAAAACTTCAGAAATTGAATGCCAGTCCCAAACCGCTTCTGCATCCTCCTATGGTAAGACTGCGTCCAGGTTTTGACGGATATTGCACATAACGTCTGTTGTAATCGTCGGCTATTGCCTCCAACTTTCTGTTGGCCTTTACCAGAATCGGTATTCCGGCAGCCAGAGATCCCGCCCCGACTATATCACAGACTACCGCTACATATGTCATCGAACCGCTGACGTCCGGTCCGCTTATACCCCCGGGGACATTATCAAAAAAGTTTCTTGTATCCACGGAAGAAATATGGGATATGATGCCGGTTGCCAGCAAACCTGCTCCAAGGGTAGTCAGAATCATACCCGTCAGATATTGTCTTTTTGCCTTGATATACGTGCTGCCGTATGTCGTATAGCCGATATAATCTATAAGTTCTCCGCTCGTTATGATGTGGGGGCCCACATAATAACGCCCGTTCCGGTATATCAGAAGGGATCCCGGAACAACGGCCGCAGAAGCAAGAAGGTCATCCGCCTTGGCGGAACCGTCGTTGAATATCTTTTCCGTTCCGTTCGCAAACCTTATTTTCATGACCTTCGAGGCGGATATTCTGTAATCAGGACCGTTCTGGTTGTCGAAAGTCTTGTACAGCACATAATCTTCGCCTATTTCAGAAACGACGGCTTCTATACGTTCTGCATCGACGGTAATGATGATATCCTGTGCAGCAGTTTCGGCTGCCGCACAAATCAGGATTCCCAATAAAAACACTATGGCCTTTCTCATTTCAAAACGGTTTTTGATTGCACTTCGTTCTTAAGCTGTTTTAAATCCGCTTATCCGGAATTTTCAGGGGTATTCTGTGACAAACCTACAAAAATATTCTGATTATCGTGAATTTTTATGTAAGTTTGATGTCCGTTAATCCCCGATACTTTATATACCATGAACTTGACATACATTGAAACGGACGGGAAAAGAGCCGGTATCATAGCCACAGCTGACAGATTGTCGGAAATAGGATGCATTCTTCCGGAAAAAAGCCCGATATATATCGTCCATGACATTAATGTCGCCTGCCACGTAGAAAAAATCAGGGCGGCAGCCATGTCTGAAGGCCGCTGCATCAAAGGAGAACTGGCGATAACGGCAGGAGAGAACGAAAAGAATTTCATGACTGTCACGAACATATGCAGATGGCTGCTTGAATCAGGAGCGGACAGAAATGCATTTGTTCTGGCTGTCGGCGGAGGTATCACATCCGACATGGCAGGCTTCGCCGCATCTGTCTACAAACGCGGCATCAGATTCGGATATGTCGCGACAACCCTGCTTGCGCAGGTAGATGCCGCCATAGGAGGAAAAAACGGAGTCAACCTCGACTCATACAAGAACATAATCGGGGTAATCAGACAACCCGAATTCACTTTTTCATGTATGGAAGTGCTTGAAACCCTCCCTTACAAAGTAATATTGTCCGGACTTGCGGAAATGCTCAAGACATTCATCATCGGAGACAGGAACTCCTATTTCAAGGCTCTTTCCGTATTTTCCCATATCCGCACAGCCGGAGACAGAAAAGCCGCAATGATATCTGCCGGAAAGGAATTGCAGGAACTTATATATGCGGCGTCCGGAATCAAGGCCGGAATCGTGGGCAGGGACCAGTATGAAAACGGAGAAAGAAGGAAGCTCAACCTCGGACACACATTTGCACATGCCATAGAAAAACTTGCAAATGAAGGGAATGAGGCGGACATGCCGATATCGCATGGAGATGCCGTTGCGACAGGTATGATACTCGCGGCAAGACTTTCGGACAGAATCTTCCGCCATAATGGAGACGATTGTCTAGAACTGCGGCTCGTAAAGGATTTTCTGTCATGCGGACTACCGACAGAATGTCCTTATCCAGTGGAAAAGCTGACGGATATAATGAAAAAGGACAAGAAAGCTGAAAACGGGACGATACATTTCGTTCTCATTGAAAATATAGGAAATGTGACAACATACGACATGACTGCCGAAGAAGCATCCGCCATGCTCGTATGACAACCGGAAAGATAAAAACACAACCATGATCTGCACATCGATACAATACAGGAATTACGAAGAAATATCAAACGCAATCCGGGATTGCGAAATGGCGGAAATAAGGCTGGACCTTTGCGAACTTGCGCCGGAGGAAATATACGAATGCTTTTCATCAGACATACCGCTTGTCGCCACATGCAGAATAGCGGAAATCATGAAAAGGAATCCGGGAATGACGGAAACGGGTGCCGCACTGGAAGCTGAAAAGAAACTTACGGATGCCATCGAAGCCGGAGCGCATTTTGTGGACGTCGAAATTGAATTTCCCAAATCGGCTGCATCCAGAATCAGGAAATCGGCTGCCGGAAACGGAACGGTATTCATCCGTTCATGGCATGACTTTTCGGGCACCGGCAGCAGGGAGGACATTCAGAAAGTCATAGACAAATGCAGGTATCACGGAGCGGAACTCGTAAAAATCGTCACCACTGCAACAAATGATGAAGACTGCAGAACCGTTATGTCCCTGTATGATACCAATGATAATATCATAGCCTTCTGCATGGGAGAGGAAGGAAGGCGGACAAGACTTGAAGCTCTCCGCAGAGGAGCTCCGTTCACTTATGCATGCATAAGTGAATCCGAAGCTACCGCCCCGGGACAGTGGACTTATGCCCGGATGAAGGAAAAAGTGTACGGGAACTACCGTTTCATCGGCAATGAAGGGAAGATACGCATGCCTGCCTCTAAAAGTTTTGCCCAAAGGGCGATAATTGCAGCGGCTCTTGCCGACGGGACATCCGTTCTGGGCGGATATTCTCCTTGCGGAGATTCGGAAGCCGCGATTGCCGTTGCCAGAGCATTGGGTGCAGATGTATCGGTCGAATATCCCCATGGGCCGGATACCGACAGCAAAAGCGATGGACAAACTCTCAGGATTACAGGAATAGCAGCAAAAGAAGGGTCTGTGGACATAGAAAATCTGCATACCGGAGAATCCGGTCTTCTTACAAGGATAATGATTCCTGTATCTGCCATGATTTCTTCCAAAGACATACGCATTACAGGAGAAAAGACATTGCTGGAACGCCCCATGAAAGGAGCCTCGGAAATGATGAGAGCTTTCGGAACTGTCCTGGAAAGCAGTTCCGGAGACTGCCGCATACCTCTTGCCGTGAAAGGCAGCCTGACTCCGGGGAAAGCGGAAATATCCGGCAAAAACGGTTCCCAACTGATTTCCGGCCTGCTCATGGCACTGCCGCTGGCCGACAGGAATTCCACAATAACCGTAACGGAACCGACCAGCATACCATACATGTTCATAACCCTCGATGTTATGAACAGATTCGGCGTAAGGGTAAAAAACGAAATGATGGGAGGAAGGGACTTCCTGGAGTCTGAAGGAGACTGGTCTCTGTGTACGGAAATGCTTTTCAGAATCAACGGGAAACAGTCCTACAAATCCGCAAACTTCGATATAGAGGGGGACTGGAGTGCCGCGGCCAATTTTCTCGTTGCCGGAGCTATATTCGGAAAGGCTGTGATTTCCGGCCTTGATACGACTTCTTTGCAGGCGGACCTTTCCATCATGGATATTCTCATGGACTGCGGAGCAAGCCTGTCGCAGATAGACGGAGACAATGGAGACATAACCGTTCAGAGAGCACCGCTGAGGCCGTTCGATACGGATGCGTCAAACTGTCCTGATCTTTTCCCCATAATAGCTGTTCTGGCCGCTTTCTGCAACGGCACAAGCAGAATAAAGGGAACCAGCCGACTGAAACACAAGGAAAGCGACAGAGGAGAGGCCATACTCGAAATGCTTTCCAAAATGGAAGTGCCGGCAAAAATAGAAAACGACACGCTTCATATAACCGGCATGACTCTCTGCCGCAGACTGCTGACAGGCAATCTGCTGAAAGGAGGTAAATACACGTCCAGACATGACCACAGGATGGCCATGGCCCTGAAAGTCGCATCTCTCGGTGCAGACGGGCCTGTCATGACGGACGACGAGGAATGCACGGGGAAATCGTTCCCTGATTTCATGAATTCATTCGAAAAACTTATCAGATGACCATGGATACGTTCGGAAAAAAATTCAGAGTTACAATATTTGGAGAATCCCACGGGGATGCAATAGGTGCTGTAATCGACGGAATTCCCGCCGGTATTGAAATCAGCGAAGGAGACTTTTCCGCTGACATTTCGAAACGCAGGAGCGGAGCAAAAGGCACCACGCCGAGAATCGAAGCTGATGAACCGGTAATCCTGAGCGGTGTGTTCAACGGATACACTACAGGAGGAAGCCTTGCCGTCATGTTCAGAAATACGAACACAAGGTCATCCGACTATTCTTCCCTTCTTGTACACCCACGTCCGGGACATGCGGACTTCGTGGCCGGAATCAAATGGAACGGATACAATGACTACAGGGGAGGCGGACATTTTTCCGGAAGACTGACCCTTCCGGTTGTCGCCGCCGGAGTAATCGCCAAGAAAATCCTTGCTGAAAAGCTTTCCCGTACAGTATCGGTATCGGCACGCATAGTGGAGATAGGAGGTATTGCTACGGACATTAAGGACCTGGCTTCGATACCTGAAAATGTCGCTGCAGCTATAGAGTCGGCGGCCGAAGAGGGAGATTCAATCGGCGGGATAGTGGAATGCAGGGTTTCCGGCCTTCCTGTAGGAATCGGGGAACCATTCTTCGATTCTGTGGAATCCATGGTCTCCCATGCCGTTTTCTCCATCCCGGGTGTAAGGGGAATCGAATTCGGAGACGGATTCAAGGCTGCTGCGATGAAGGGGTCACAGCATAATGACCCGATCGCCGATATGGGCGGAAGAACTGTCACGAACCATGCGGGAGGGATAAACGGCGGAATAACCAACGGCAATCCGGTCGTATTCAGAGTCGCATTCAAACCGACTGCAAGCATCAGGAAGGAGCAAATCACACTGAACACAACGACCGGGAACATGGAGAGTCTCGTTGTTCCCGGCCGTCATGATGTATGTTTTGCATTGAGGACTCCCGTCATAGTCGAAGCCATGACTGCAATTGCCATTACAGATTTACTGGCCTGATTCTGGCCGCAAAACCTCCGCCCGGAGCCAGATGCACCTTCATCTGCCTGTCGGAAGGAAGTTCTACGGTTTCCTTCCTGTAATCGCGTCCGGCCCTGTCGGCATTCACTCCGTCACGGAACAGATCAACTACGTATCTGCCGTCTCCGATAAACGAGAGATCCAAAACCATGTCACGGGTATTCCAGTCAGTAATCCCGCCGATATACCATGTGTCTCCCGAACGGCGGGCCATCGCTACATACTCCCCTACCTTTCCGTCCAGCGCCCTTGTTTCATCCCATACGGTAGGAATTTCGGCAATGAATTCGGTACATTCCTTCTCCGCCATGTAATTCGAAGGAGAATCGCAAAGCATATTCAGCGGAGATTCGAACACTACATACAAAGCCAGCTGCCGGCATCGTGTTCCCTGACTCATAGCCTCGCTGCCTACAGGACGATAATTACCGTATGAAGCATTTCTCATGGCCCCCTGCGTATAGTCCATTGGACCGGCAACCATCCTGATGAAAGGAATAGTGACATCGTATGCAACCTGGTTGATGGATTCTGAACCCCATTTCAGCTGTTCAAGGCCATGGACGCCTTCGAAGTTCACAACGTTCGGATATGTGCGGTTCAGTCCGGCCGGCTTGTATGTCCCGTGAAAATCAATCATCAGCTTGTATTTTGCAGCCGTTTCCGCCGCCCTGCGATGGAAATCTACCATCAGCTGGTCATCCCTGTCCATGAAATCAACCTTGAAACCTTTGATTCCCATTTCCGAATAATGCCTGCAGACATTTTCCATATCCCTGTTGAACGCCCAGTAACCTGCCCAGAGTATGAGTCCGACATTTCTTTCCCCGGCGTATTCTGCAAGAGATTCGAGATCTATCTCGGGAACTATCTGCATGAGATCTGCCTTCATGTTTACGGCCCATCCTTCATCGAGAATTACATATTCGATTCCATGTTCCGATGCAAAATCAATATAATATTTGTATGTGTCATTGTTTATGCCTGCCCGGAAATCGACACCATAAAGATTCCATGCATTCCACCAGTCCCATGCTACCTTTCCCGGTTTCACCCAGCTGAAATCGGAACCTTCCGCAGGAGCCGATGCAAGTCTGTAGACCATATCGTTGTCCGCCATCTGGCAATCTTTTTCCGACACAGATATTATCCTCCACGGGAGAGATACCGTCCCCGCATCGAAAGACGCGATATAATCTTTTCTCGTTTTTACGACACCCTGGAGCATATTGTGACCGCCCTGCTCTATCTTGTCCGGACATGGAGCATAAACTCCGTGAAGCGAAGTGGATGCATCGCCGTTATAGAGATACATGCCGGGATAATCCAGCAGGTCGGCTTCGGTAATGCAAATCTTCCTGCCACCGTCTCCTTCCACCAGAAGCGGCAGAAAAGCCAGACGGTTGTGCTCCCATTCCGATATGGCCGTATGGGAGTAGGTGTTTTCAAATGAATTGTAGAACTGGACATTGAAGACCTCATCCGGATTATCGGTTCTGTAGTCCCTTACATACGGAATGAATGCCTTCCAATCATCGGGAAAATTGAACGTGGCCTGTTCTGAAGTCACTTTGAACGGATTTTTCGAATCAATAACGAACCTGTAGGCCATGCCGTCGTTATATGCCCGGAATATGACCGAATATCCCTTGTACTTGAATACAAGCTCATTATAATTGTTCTCGACCGTATTCTTCTTATAGATTGCGGCCTTGAAACTTTCCCTTACGCTGTTTTCAATGACCTTTGACGGCATCCGGCCATGTCCGAGCACGTCCCCGTCTGCAAGAGATATGGAAACAGGAGATTCTCCTACCAGCAATATTCCGTCATGGGACAGGGAGTATGTGATTTCATCTCCGGTCGTCACTGTTACGGCCAGACGTCCGTCCGGTGATTCCAGTGTACGGCTCTTTACAGCAGCACCGGCTTCGGCTACCGCAACGGAAGCCACTGCCGCAATCAATGTCATAAATTTCAGTGTCATATGCAATAAATTATATGGTTTTACTAATTCCCGTTTCATGAATCCAGGCCGAGCTTTTCCTTCATGCTCCTCAAAAGGTCGAAAGCCTGCAAAGGCGTCATGCTGTTCAGGTCGGCTGAATCAAGTTCCTCCTTGAGCGAAGACAACGTCGGATCATCGAGCTGGAAAAATGAAAGCTGAAGGCTTCCGTCACTTTCGACCCTGCCCTCCGGTATATTATGAGGCTTCATTAGTCCCTTCCTGTTGCGGGAAGGACTTTGCTTTTCCTCCTTTTCCAGAGCCGCCAAAGTCTTTTCCGCCGATTCTATCACTTTTTTCGGCATTCCGGCCATCCTCGCTACATGTATACCGAAACTGTGAGCTACCCCGCCTTCCTTCATTTTCCTCAGGAAAATTACATTCTTGCCGACCTCTTTTACGGCAATATGGTAATTCTTTATCCTCGGATAAACGGTCTCGAGGTCGTTCAATTCATGATAATGTGTGGCAAACAGAGTTTTCGCACCGTTTCCGTATTCATGTATGTATTCAACAATTGCCCTTGCTATGGACATCCCGTCATATGTGGAGGTTCCGCGTCCGATCTCGTCAAGCAGGACCAGAGATCTGGATGAAAGATTATGCAGAATCATGGATGTCTCCAGCATTTCCACCATGAATGTGGATTCGCCTCGGGATATATTGTCGGATGCTCCCACACGTGTGAAAATCTTGTCGCATATTCCTATATGTGCAGAAGAAGCCGGTACGAACGATCCGATCTGGGCCATCAGCACGATAAGAGCGGTCTGTCTGAGCAATGCCGACTTTCCGGCCATGTTCGGGCCCGTAAGTATTATTATCTGCTGGCCGGAATCATCCAGAAACACATCATTGGGAACATACTCCTCACCGGCAGGCATCATCGTCTCTATCACCGGATGTCGTCCGCCCTTTATGTCTATTTCCATTCCGTTGTCCATCAACGGACGGCAATAAGCATTCTGCAGAGCAAGGTCCGCAAAACCGGACAGAACATCCAGACGTGCAAGAATACGGCAGTTTTTCTGTATTGCAGGTATCGATTCCTGGATTCTGGAAACCAGAGCCGCATACAAACCGGATTCCAAAGCATATATTTTCTCCTCGGCCCCGAGAATCTTTTCTTCATACTCCTTCAGTTCAGCCGTGATATATCTCTCCGCATTCACAAGAGTCTGCTTGCGGATCCAGTCTTCAGGCACTTTCTCCTTATGTGCATTCCTCACCTCGAGATAATAGCCGAAAACCGAATTATAGCTGATTTTCAATGACGTTATTCCTGTCCTCTCCGTCTCACGCTGCTGGATTGCAAGAAGATAGTCCTTGCCGTGTCTCGCCATATCGCGGAGATCGTCAAGTTCCTTGCTGACTCCAGAGGCAATCACATCTCCTTTTCCTACAGCGGCAGCAGGATCTGATGCCATTGTACTGGAAATGTCATCAAGCAGGGCGGAACAGTCGCTCATAGCGGACACGAGCCTGTCCAGGGGGCCGCATCCCGCATCAGCACACAATGCTGAAATAGGCCCCATCTGCGACAGCCCCCGTTTGAGCTGCATGACTTCCCTCGGAAGAATCTTCCCGGCAGCCGCACGCGAAATGATACGCTCGAGGTCACCCAATTCGCCAGTTTTCCGCTGAAGTTCGGACAGTCTGTCTCTGTCATCATGGAAGAGTTGTACTATATCATGCCTGTCCTTCAGCTCATCAATATCTATCAGGGGCATTGTCAGCCAGTTTCGGAGCATGCGGGCACCCATCGGAGAAGAACACCTGTCAATCACATCCACGAGCGATGTCCCTTCCTTTCCGGAAGCTGCAGAGAAAATCTCAAGGTTACGGAAAGTAAATCTGTCCATCCATACGAAATTCCCCTCGTCGATACGGGATATCGAGCATATGTTGCCGAGCCCGGAGTGATGAGTCTGCTCAAGATATACCAGCAATGCTCCCGCAGCCGTAATGCCAAGCTGGAACATATCTATTGCAAATCCTTTCAAGGAATTGACTTTCAGCTGCTTTTTCAATTTCTCCACAGAAAAGTCATATACAAACGCCCACTCTTCAAGAGTGGAGACATAGTACTGGTTTCCGAAACGTTCGGCAACTCCCTTTTCAAAGCCTTTCTGGACAAGAAGTTCCTTGGGGGAAAATGAAGACAGCAACGTAGATATGTATTCCATATTCCCTTCTGCCAGACGGAATTCTCCGGTAGATACATCAAGGAATGCCGCACCGCACCTGTCCCTGTCAAAGCAGAGTCCGGCTATATAATTGTTTTCCTTCTGATTCAGGAGCTGGTCACTGAAGGCAATTCCAGGAGTTACAAGTTCAGTTATTCCCCTTTTGACAATTTTCTTCGTAAGTTTAGGATCCTCCAACTGGTCACACACTGCCACTTTATATCCAGCCCTTACGAGTCTCGGCAGATAAACTTCCAGAGAGTGATACGGAAATCCAGCCATGGGTATTGAATCCGGACTTGCATTGGACCGCCTTGTAAGCACAATACCAAGCACCTTGCTCGCCGTCAAAGCGTCTTCACCGTATGTTTCATAAAAATCGCCGCACCGGAAAAGAAGCATGGCTTCCGGATGCTCAGCCTTCACCTGGAAGAACTGTTTCATCATTGGAGTTTCCGATGATTTCTTGTCTGCCATAATTGTTCTCTAAATCTTGATTCCGCAAATTTACAAAATCTTAAAAAATTTCTTACTTTTGGATTTCATTTAAGAAGTGCTTATGTGTGGTATAATAGGATATATCGGGTATCAGGAGGCCTGCCCGGTTCTTCTCAAAGGCCTCCACAGACTGGAATACAGAGGATATGACAGTGCCGGACTGGCCTTGAACGACGGGTCATGCAACCTCAGGATATACAAATGCAAGGGAAGGGTGTCGGAACTTGAAAATTTCCTGCAGGGAAAGGATATAAGCGGAACAATCGGAATAGCACATACCAGATGGGCCACCCACGGGGTTCCGGACAACGTGAATGCGCATCCGCATGAATCCCAATCCGGAAATATCGTGCTCGTGCATAACGGAATTATCGAAAATTACGCTCTTCTCAAGGAAGTACTTTCTTCAAACGGCTATGTGTTCAAGAGCAGCACGGATTCGGAAGTCCTCGTGAATCTTATCGAATATGTAAAAAATACAAACGGATGCTCTTTGTTAGAAGCAACCAGACAGGCCCTGAGACAGGTCGTCGGAGCATATGCCATAGCCGTAATGGAAAAAAATGATCCAGACCATATAATTGCCGCAAGGCAGAGCAGTCCGCTTGCAATAGGAATAGGAAAGGGCGAATACTTCCTTTGCTCCGATGCGGCATCAATAATAGAGCATACCCGTGACTTTGTCTATATAGATGACGGAGAGATGGCCGTGATAAGCAGGAATGAAGACCTGAAGGTCCTGAAGCTGGACAATTCGGAAGGCAAGATAAATGTCAGGAAACTCGAACTGTCCATTTCCCAGCTGGAAAAAGGCGGCTACCCGCATTTCATGCTCAAGGAAATAAATGAGCAGCCGCGTACGATTACAGACTGCATAAGGGGCAGAATCGATGTCGGCAACATGAACGTCACCCTGTCAGGCTTTACTTTCAACAAGGAAAAATTCCTCAACGCGGAAAGGATAATATTTGTCGCCTGCGGAACATCATGGCATGCATCCCTCATAGGAGAACATCTCATAGAAGACCTGTGCAGGATACCTGTCGAAGTCGAATATGCTTCCGAATTCAGATACCGTAATCCTGTCATACGGAAAAATGACATAGTCATAGCGGTATCACAGTCGGGAGAGACGGCGGACACGCTCGCGGCAATAGAAATAGCAAAAAAATCCGGAGCTTTCGTATACGGTATCTGCAACGTCGTCGGCTCATCCATAGCACGAGCCACGGATTCCGGAACATACATTCATGTAGGTCCGGAGATAGGAGTGGCGTCAACGAAAGCCTTTACCGGTCAGGTTACGGTAATGGCCATGCTTGCATTGGCCATAGGCCAGGCCAAAGGAACAATCTCGGGAGAAGATTTCCACAGGATTGTCAGGGAACTGCACAACATGCCGGAAACAATTGCGGAAACATTGAAATCCAGTGAACGCATCGCCGACCTTGCAAAGATTTTCACCTATGCAAGGAATTTCATCTATCTCGGACGCGGATACAATTATCCGACGGCACTGGAAGGGGCCCTGAAACTCAAGGAAATCTCATACATACACGCGGAAGGCTACCCTGCCGCGGAAATGAAGCACGGGCCGATAGCCCTGATAGACACGGAGATGCCCGTTGTAGCAATCGCTACGCCCGACCATACCTACGACAAGACGGCAAGCAACATAGAGGAAGTGAAAACCAGAGGTGGACGTATTCTCGCCATCGTATCGAAAGACGACAGACACATACGCAGAATCGCAGACTACTGCATCGATGTCCCGGTCATAAGCGAATGCCTCATGCCTCTTGTCGTATCGATTCCGCTCCAGCTTCTCGCATACCATATTGCCGTCTATAAGGGAATGGACGTGGACAGACCGAGAAATCTGGCCAAATCCGTAACGGTTGAATAAAAAGTTGAAGACGGCATGAAAAGAGTCCTGATCATATCATATTACTGGCCTCCGTCAGGAGGTTCGGGAGTCCAGAGATGGGTGAAATTCTCAAAATATCTTCCGGCCGAAGGCTGGCAGCCGGTAATATATACTCCGGAAAATCCGGAACTTACATCAAGGGACAGGACACTTGCAGAAGAGGTTCCCGAGGAAGCCGAAGTGATAAGGAAACCCATCCTGGAACCTTACGGTATATACAGAAAGCTTTCAGGGAAAACAGAGGGCGGAGAAGGTGAAGTCAATCCTATAAACGGAAGTAAAAAATCATTCTGGAAAAAACTGATGCTTTACATCAGGGGCAACCTGTTCATCCCGGATCCCAGATGTCTGTGGATAAGGCCGTCGGTATCATTTCTGAAAAAATACCTGAAGAGGCATCCGGTGGACATCATAATCAGCACCGGACCGCCTCATTCGATGCACCTGATAGCATTGGAATTGTCCAGAGCCACCGGACTTCCGTGGATTGCGGATTTCCGCGATCCGTGGACAAAGATGTTTTATTTCAAACATCTGCATCTGGGCAAATTTGCGGAAAACAGACACCGTAAACTGGAAAAGAAGGTTCTGGACAATGCTTCGGTGATAGTTGCCGTATCCCCCATAGTAATGGATGAATTCAAGGGAATGACGGAAACACCCGTCGAACTGATTACAAACGGATATGATGAAAGTGACTTCGATATCGTCGTTGAAGATGACGATTCATTCAATATCACACATACGGGACTTTTCGCAGCGGACGGCAATCCGGAAACATTATGGGAAGTCCTTGCCGAGAAATGCCAGTCAAACAGAGAATTCGCAAAATCCTTGAAAATAAGGCTTATAGGCAAGACAGACAAGGAGATAACTGACAGTATAAGGAATGCAGGACTTGAAGACAATCTCCTTGATTTCGGTTACCAGAACCATCTGACTGCCGTCAAAGAGCAGAAAAGCGCGTCCTTGCTGATACTTCCTTTGAGAAAGGAGCCGGAATACAGGGCAACTCTTCCCGGCAAACTGTTCGAATACCTTGCATCCGGACGTCCCGTGCTGGGCATAGGACAGACTGACGGAGCGATGGCCCGCATTCTTTCCGAGACCAAGGCCGGCACGGTCTTCGACTGGGATGACAAGGATTCCATAAAGGATTACATAGACACAAGCTGGGACTTTTATAAAAACGGACTCCTAACCTCGAAGGCAGAAAACATAGAACAGTATTCCCGAAGGAAACTTACATCAAGGATGGCACGTCTCATGGAAGCCACGATAAAAAAGAACAATATCAGGAAAAATGAATAAGGAAATTTTGAAAAAAATCGCGACAGGCATAGGAATCATATTGTTTTTCATAATCCTGTCCTATGCTTTCGTCCCTCAGGTGCTCGGAGGCAAAATTGTCAATCAGTCGGATATTTCTGCATGGCACGGCATGACTCACGAAATAACGTCGCACAATCAGGAACATCCGGATGACAAGACACTATGGACGAATTCCATGTTCGGAGGAATGCCTACGGTCACCATGTACGACGACTTCGAGGGGGACTGTACCAAGCCTCTCTACAAATTCCTTATGTCGGGCGCCCGTCCCGCAAATTACATATTCGTAACGCTTCTCGGAGCGTTTCTGCTCATGCTGAGTCTGGGAATGAACACTGTAACGGCAATCGGAGGAGCAATCGCCGTTGCATTCTGCGCATACAACATGCAGATAATACAGGTCGGGCACAATACCAAGATGCAGGCAATAGCTTTCATGCCATGGGTTCTGGCAGCCATGATTTTTACATACAGAAGCATTCTGGAACATAGCGGAAAAATGAAGGAATCACTCCTGAGGGCAATTCTGGGAGCCTCATTGTTCGGCCTTGCGATAAGTTTCCAGATAAAGGCCAATCATCCGCAGATAACATACTATCTGACAATTGTCATCCTTATCTATGTCATTGCACTTTTTGCAGACATATGCCGGAAAAAGGAACTTCGGGAAAAAGCGGGACGGTTTATGACGGCATCCATGCTTCTGCTCGTCATAGGCTGTATCGGAATAGCCACGAACCTCAACAAACTTATACCTACGTATGAATATGCGGAATACACGATGCGCGGAGGTTCGGAACTTGCGCCGAAAACCGAACATGACAATGACAAGGGACTGGATCTCGACTATGCCACCGCATGGTCATACGGAATAAACGAAACTCCCAACCTGCTTATTCCGAACTTCAACGGCGGATCTTCGGCCGGAGCCCTGAAAGGAGAAAACTCCGAAACATACAAGGTCCTGAAACAGTCCGGCCAGCCTGATCTCAAAGATACAATGAAATCACTTCCTCTGTACTGGGGTCCCCAACCATATACTGCCGGTCCGATGTATGTCGGAGCAATATCGCTTTTCCTGTTCATACTGGGACTTCTCCTTTTCAAAGGAAAGGAAAAATGGTGGCTGCTGGCTGCAACCGTTCTGGCGGTAATGATGGCATGGGGCAACCATTTCATGTGGTTTACAAGACTGCTGTTCGACTATGCTCCGATGTACAACAAATTCAGGACTGTTTCCATGGCCCTTACGGTTCTTCAGGTTACTATTCCCGTTCTGGGATTCCTTGTACTCGACAGAATCCTGAAAAAAGAATATGATAACAAACTGCTGTTCAGAAAAAGCTGGATTGCCTATGGAATTACGGCAGGCTTCTGTCTCGTTTTCGTATTGATTCCTTCTCTGGCTGGCCCGTTCACTTCTGCGGCGGACAAATCTCTGCCTGACTTTCTGACAAGCGCATTGCAGGACGACAGGAAAATGCTGCTCGTAAAGGATGCCTTGAGGTCGATATGTTTCATAACCATGGCATTTGTCCTCATAAGATGGGCATTCTCTGCAAAGAACGATGTCATATTGAAAAAAAGGACTGCAATGGCAGGTATCGCCGTATGCATACTTGTTTTCCTGGATATGGCACCGGTAGGCAAACGCTATCTCAACTCCGACCATTTCGTCAAAAAGCGCGACTTCACCGCACAGTTTGCCGAAAGGCCGGTCGACAAGCTGATAAAGGAAGACACGGCTCTTGATTACAGAGTCCTGGACCTGAGCGTGAACACATTCAACAGCGCTGTCCCAAGCTACCATCACAAATGCATAGGAGGATACAGTCCTGCAAAACTGCAGAGATACCAGGACCTCATAGAGCGTTATCTCTCACGTGAAATTAATTCGCTCATAAAGACGGTAAACGGAGCCAAAACAATTCAGGATGTCCAGGACAACATGCCTGAAATGCCGGTAATATCAATGCTCAACTGCAAATACGTGATTCTTAGTGGCAATCTTCCTCCGGTTATGAATGAAAACGCTTTCGGGAACTGCTGGTTCGTACATTCCGCAGCCCCGGCTGCAAACCCTGATGAGGAGATATCACTCATTGGAAGCGTGAATCTGAAAGACTGCGCCGTAATCGGAGATGATTTTTCATGGGCCAGGGAAAAAATAGATTCGCTGGGTACTCTGGCAAGGACAGACCATGCACCTGCCGATTCCGTATGGATGACGCATTATGCCCCCAATGAATTGAAATACAGGTGCCGCACAAAGGGAGGACAGGCCGTGATATTCAGTGAGATATATTTTCCGAAAGGATGGAAGGCATGGATTGCACCTGCAGAAGATACAGGAAACAGAAGCGAGCTGGAGCTGTTCAGGGCAGACTGGATGCTTCGCGGTGCAATAATCCCCGGCGGAGAATACGAAATCACCATGAGATTCGATCCTGATTCCTACAGAACCGGAAAGAACCTCTCCCGTGCTTCATCCATAACACTGCTGATACTTCTGGTGCTTTCCGGACTGCTGAACCTGACATATTTAAAAAAGTCCGAATTCCGCAACGGCGACTGAATCCCGGTCCCCGGCAACTCCGGTAATCTCTATCCTGACAAACCTCGCCTTTGCCGGGGAGTTCAGTCTGTGAACCCGTGTGACAGGATTGTTCAAGATATTTCCGAATTCGAATTCTTCCTGCCCGGTCCAAACGGTACCGTCTTGACTCACCGATACCGTTCCCTTACTTACAAGCCCTTCTGGACTGTTTGACGGAGGAGTATACGAAAATCCTGAAATCTCGGCTTCCTCCCCAAGGTCCAGAATAAGTGTTCTGTTCCCGTCGGCGGAACCCGCCCACCAGGTATCAGGGGAATCATCTATTGCAAAATCAGTCCAATGCTCAGGAACAGAAGTCCCGTCATAAGACACCGACCAGCCTTTTTTGACCAGACCGAAACTGCAGGTCTCTGCCGGTCCGTATACCGAATTGGATACGGCAACGGCCGAGATATCCGCTTTTTCCGCATGGAATGGTCCTTCATATGGCAAAGAAGCCTCCGATGGTGCCGTACCGTCTGTAGTATAATATATTCTCAGATCCGGATAAAGGTTGGAAATTGTGTTTTCGCCATGCGGTTTCCAGTTGAAAGCCGGAATGACAGGCTCTATCGTCACCATACCCTCCACAGACCTTTTCATCGACAAACGCGGAGGCCTTGAAGCATAATGATGTGCGGAAACCTTGCTTATCGAGGCATCGGCCCTCATCGAAGAGACAGTAATTCTTATTCTGTCTGTAGTGACTTCCGGAAACCTGAGAATACGCTTGTATCCTATATTGGTCCCTCCGGCTATCTTCTTCCATTGTCCGTCCGACAGAACCTCGACAAAATGCTCCTCTACACGCTCCCCTCTTGCCGCTACAGCCTCCTGCAAAACCAGTCTGTTGATGGTTGACGGCTGCGGCAGAACTATTTCGATGACATTGCTGTCAGGAGTCAGTTCCACATAAGTATCCGGGTCGTCATCCAGTACAGCCCTGGGAGCATCGCTTTTTACGAGAAGATCCCTGCCGTAAGTACGTCTTATCATTTCCCCCACCTCTTCCAGGACCGAAACATCCTTGTCCGGAAGCCGTCCGTTCCTGTCCGGCGGCATATTCAGAAGAAATATGGAGTTGCCGCCGACCGAGCGCTCATATATATCGAAGACATCATCCGCACTCCTCACCTTCTGCTCCTCATCCCTGTAAAACCACCCTTCCCTTATTGACGTATTCGTCTCGGCCGGCTGGTAATGCAGGTATTTTGCATTGCAAAGCGCTTTCCTGCTTCCAAGGTCGTAATCTGTCATATCAGGAAAAACAGAAGAAGTGTCTGGATCGAAGTCATATGCTATGACATTCCATTCGGTATCCCTCGTATCACCGGCTTCATTACCGCACCACCTGATATCCTCCCGTCCGAAAACGGATGCTTCGGGAGCCAGTGTGCGTATCAGTTCCTTCCATGCCGCATAATCATACTGCTGCCCCCCTTTTCTCTTCGGATGGGCGCCGTCGAACCAGACCTCGTGGATCGGCCCGTATTCGGTAAGCAGTTCGAACAGCTGGTTCAGGAAATACTCGTTATAATCGTCCACCGCAAACCTGAATGTCGTTTTGTTCCTGAACGGGCGCCCTTCCACCGGCCTCGGTATGATTCTTTCCGTCTTTTTACTCAGATTGCCATACAGACCGTCCGGACTTTCTATCTGGTAGAGATCGGCGGGAGACAGGTATACGCCGAGCTTGAGACCGTATTTTCTGCATGAACGGGACAATTCCCGCAACACATCCCCTTTGCCGTCCTTGAATCCGGATGACATTATGCCATGATCCGTATATCTGCTTTGCCAGAGCACGAATCCGTCATGATGCTTTACTGTCAGAATAACCATTTTCATTCCAGCGGCCTTTATTGCACGGCACCACTGGTCCGTATCTAGATTCCTGAGGGCGAAGACGGACGGATCTTCCATTCCGGTTCCCCATTCCTTTCCAGTAAACGTATTCGGCCCGAAATGGACGAAAGCAATGAATTCCCGCTTCATGGAAGAAAGCTGTCTCCCATCGGGGACGACATGAACGGCCTTGGAAATTATGGTTTCTTCTGAATCCCCCGGAATAACCCGTATGGTATTCGAATAATCCCGTGTCTGTGCAGAAATGTCAGTTACGGTAAACAACAGACACAAAACTGCATGCGTGATAAAAAACTTATGTTTCATGACACTCAAAATAAGGTTCGATCACAACTCTGTGTCCGGAATATCTGCCGGCACGGACTAAAAAAACAGATTCGATAGAAAGACAGCCAGAACGACAAGAGGACATATATACCTTATCATGAAGTATACAAATCCGGATATTCTGTTGTTTGCACGGATAGAGCCTCCGTTTGTAAACTCGTCGATTACATCGGCCTTCTTCATCTGCCATCCAACGAAAATGACGATGAGCAGCCCTCCTACTGGCATCAGGAAGTTAGCCGAAAGCTTGTCGAAGAAATTGAATATGGTCTGTCCGAGAATCTTCACATCTGACAACGGCCCGAAAGACAGGGAACAGAACACCCCCATTATCCATGCAATCAGGAAGACTACAAGCGATGCTGACTTGCGGGACATGTGCTTTTCTTCCACAAGATATGCGACACCTACCTCATACAAAGATATCGAGGAGGTTATGGCGGCAACAATCAGCGCAAGGAAAAACAATATCGCAACGATGCCTCCGAGAGGCATATGTGAAAAAATGAACGGCAATGTCTTGAAGACAAGCCCGGGACCTTCCTGAGGATTGAGTCCGAAAGCAAACACAGCCGGGAGTATGGCACAGCTTGCAATCAATGCGAAAATGAAATCAGATACCGCCGTATAAGTGGAAGATGCCGCGATGTTTTCATCCTTCCTGATATAAGAAGCATATGTCAGCATTGTACCGACACCCAGAGACAGTGAAAAGAAAGCCTGTCCGAGCGCTGCGGAACAGACAGAGGCATCTATTTTCGAGAAATCAGGCTTGAACAGATATATGAGACCGTCGAATGCTCCTGGCAGTGTCATGGACCGGATGGCGATGAATACCACGAGGATGAACAGCACCGGCATCATTATCTTGCCGAATTTCTCTATGCCGCTTTTTACTCCGGCTACAATTACCAGTCCCGTCAGGAACAGGAAAAGCGTATGTCCGAAAAGAGGGGCCCATACGGAAGTTATGAAATTGTCGAACATCTCCCCAAGCTGGCTCTGCGTCGAAGTATCCGTAAAACTGAATGTGCAGGCTTTGAACAGATATTCCAGAGACCATCCTCCGATTACGCTGTAATACGATACGACGATTATCGGAGTAAATACAGATACGGCTCCCAACCATTTCCATTTTGTTCCGGGAGCCAGTTTCTTGAACGCCCCGTATGCATTGCTGTGACTTCTCCTCCCAACGATGACTTCCGAAAACAATATTGGAAGACAAAGTATGAATACGAAGAATATATACACGAAAATGAACGCGGCTCCACCGTACGAGCCCACAAGGTATGGAAACCTCCATAAATTTCCCAGACCGACTGCCGAACCGGCCAAGGCAACCAGCACGCCGAAACGGCTGCCGAAATTTTCTCTTTCCATCATCAAGTCCGTTTTATGTTTGTTTTTATCTTTCAACCCTCATATAGGTCCTGAATTCGAATTCAAGTCCTGATTTTTCATCTTTCGTGATTCCGGAAGAAGTTGTCAGTCTCCATTTTCCGGAATCTATCTCCGGGAAAAAAGTATCTGCATCCTCGAATACTTCATGAACGGCGGTAACATACAGTTTTTCCGAAAATTCCATGGCTTCGGCATACAGCTGCCCGCCACCTATCACAAAACACCGGGAAGCGTTTCCATCCTTTTCCGCTATCGCGTATGCTTCTTCAAGAGAGGCAGCGGTCACTACTCCTTCATATCCAGCTCCATGCCCGGAAACCACAATATTCAGTCTTCCCGGCAACGGACGTCCTATCGATTCATATGTCTTCCGGCCCATTATCACCGGACATCCCATTGTCGTACGCTTGAAATACCTTAGATCCTCCGGAATATGCCACAAAAGACTGTTGTTCCGTCCGATAGCGAGATTTTCCGCAATGGCGGCTATGATACATTTTTCCATCATACGGCAACGGGAGCTTTGATTGCAGGCCACGGATCGTAATCCTCGAGAACAAAATCCTCATAGCTGAAAGAAAATATATCCTTCTTTTCAGGATTCAGTTTCATCACAGGAAGCGGCCTCGGCTCGCGGGACAGCTGCAGTGCAACCTGTTCAAAATGATTCCTGTAAATATGCGTATCTCCTGTCGTATGGATGAAATCCCCGGGTTCATACCCGCATACCTGGGCCACCATCATGGTAAGCAATGCATAGGATGCGATATTGAAAGGAACACCGAGGAACACATCTGCACTCCTCTGATACAGCTGGCAAGACAGTTTCCCGTCGGCTACATAAAACTGGAAAAGCGTATGGCACGGAGGCAGGGCCATCTTGTCGACTTCAGCCACATTCCATGCAGACACTATCATCCGGCGGGAATCGGGATTGTTTTTCAGCATTTCAATCACGTTCGACAGCTGGTCTATAGTCCTTCCGTCAGGAGTAGGCCAGCTCCGCCACTGGTGTCCGTATACAGGACCGAGATCACCGTTTTCATCAGCCCATTCATCCCAGATGGAAACACCGTGATTTTTCAGATATTTTATATTCGTATCTCCAGATATGAACCACAGCAATTCATATATTATCGATTTCAGATGAACCTTCTTCGTAGTAAGCAGAGGAAAGCCTTTGCTCAGGTCAAACCTCATCTGATAGCCGAATATGCTCTGCGTACCTACTCCTGTCCTGTCCTCCTTCATAGTCCCGTTCTCACGGATATGCCTCAACAGATCCAAATATTGCTTCATGTCGTTTATCTCGTTCTGAATGAAAAAATTATTGCTTCCTCATATACTTCTCCCGGCCGCAGGACGGCAGACGGATATTCCGGCCTGTTTGGAGAATCGGGATATTTCTGGCATTCTATCGCCACACCGTCATAATCATTGTAGACATGTCCGTTCTTTCCCTGCGGACAACCGGAAAGCCAGTTCCCGGTATATACCTGAACACCCGGCTGTGTTGTCAGTATCTCAAGTTCAATCCCGCTTGCCGGTGAGAAAAGAGTCGCCGCCGTCTGTATAACTCCTTCTTCCGCTCCGTCTATAAGCCAGCAATTGTCATAACCTTTGCCGTATTTCAGCGCAGCAAAATCCTCATTGATATCCCTGCCTATCGTTTTCGGTGAAATGAAATCCATCGGTGTGCCTGCAACCGGTTCGCTTTCACCGAGCGGAATCAGCGTATCATCGGTCGGAAGATATTCGGATGCATTCAGGCAAAGCTCATGTCCCAGAATATTTCCGTAGCCTTCTCCGTCAAGATTGAAATAGGCATGATTTGTCAGATTCACCACGGTAGGGGCATCGGACTCAGCAGTGATTGTAAGGCGGAGTTCATTCTCTTCGGACCAGTCATATCTGGCCACAGCCTTGAGAGTTCCCGGATATCCCATTTCCCCGGCTTCGGAATAATACATGAATTCCACTGAATCACCGTTTATACGGCTTTCCCACACCTTGTTCTGGAAACCGTCAGGACCTCCGTGAAGGTGGTTGCATCCATTGTTTACCGGAAGAACATATTCATTGCCGTCAAGCACGAAATGCCCTTTGGCAATACGGTTGGCATATCTTCCCGGTATTTTGCCCAGACATGGCCCGTCCCCGAAATAGCTGTCCGCTTCGGCATATCCCAAAGCTACATCCCTCATGTTGCCGTCCCTGTCAGGTACAACTACGGACACGATACCTGCACCGATATCGGACAACTGTACCTTTGCTCCGGAAACGTTTGTCATCGTATAACGGAATATGTCCTTGCCATCCGGAGATTTTCCCCAGAGTTCCTTCTCTATTTGCACTCCTGCAGGAGATTTTTCAATGTTCGGTGTCATAAGTGTCATTAATTTTTCATACGTAAATATAAATGTTTCTAATTCATTAATATTCAATACTATTTTATAACTAGCATGAGTTATAAAACAAACAAAATTCAGCACTTGTCGTTACAACAAATGCGAACTTGAGAGAAATAGAAAGACAGCTA
>CASGDV010000016.1 GCA_949300335.1 uncultured Bacteroidales bacterium
CATTAGCCTTCCAAGCTAAGGGTCGCGGGTTCGAACCTCGTCTTCCGCTCAAACTACGCCAGTGTAGCTCAGGGGTAGAGCGCTTCCTTGGTAAGGAAGAGGTCGAGAGTTCAAATCTCTCCACCGGCTCTGCTTTTTTTGTGTATATAATACTCTAATAGATAAAATTATGGCTAAAGAAACCTTTAAAAGAGACAAACCACACGTTAACATCGGTACAATCGGCCATGTTGACCATGGTAAAACAACTTTGACTGCTGCAATCACTACAGTGCTTGCAAAGAAAGGTCTTTCAGAACTTCGTTCATTTGATTCTATCGACAACGCTCCTGAAGAGAAAGAGCGTGGTATCACCATCAACACAGCACACGTTGAATATCAGACTGCAACCCGTCACTACGCACACGTAGACTGTCCGGGCCACGCCGACTATGTGAAGAACATGGTAACAGGTGCAGCTCAGATGGATGGTGCTATCCTTGTTGTAGCTTCAACAGACGGTCCTATGCCTCAGACTCGTGAGCACATCCTTCTTGCACGTCAGGTAAACGTGCCGAGAATCGTTGTCTTCATGAACAAGGTTGACCTCGTTGACGATCCTGAGATGCTTGACCTCGTTGAAATGGAAATCCGTGATCTCCTTTCATTCTACAACTTCGACGGTGACAACGCTCCGGTAATCCGCGGTTCTGCTCTCGGTGCACTTAACGGTGACCCTAAATTCGAAGAGAAGATCCTCGAGCTCATGGATGCAGTTGACAACTATATTCCAATTCCTCCGAGAGACAACGAGAAACCATTCCTTATGCCTGTTGAGGATATCTTCTCAATCACTGGTCGTGGAACAGTTGCTACCGGACGTATCGAGACTGGTGTCATCCACACTGGAGAAGAAGTTGAAATCGTAGGTCTTGGTGAAGAGGCTAAGAAGACAGTCGTAACAGGAGTTGAGATGTTCCGCAAGATCCTTGATGAAGGTGAAGCCGGAGACAATGTAGGTCTTCTTCTCCGTGGTATCGACAAGAAGGAAATCAAGAGAGGTCAGGTACTTGCTAAACCTGGTACTATCCATCCTCACCAGAAATTCCAGGCTGAAATTTACGTATTGAAGAAAGACGAAGGTGGCCGTCATACTCCGTTCCACAACAAATATCGTCCTCAGTTCTTCATCCGTACTCTCGATATCACTGGAGAGATTTCATTGCCAGAGGGTGTAGAAATGGTAATGCCTGGCGATAACGTAACCATCACTGTAGATCTCATCTATCCAGTTGCACTTAACGAAGGACTTCGTTTTGCAATCCGTGAAGGTGGCCGTACAGTAGGTGCCGGACAGGTAACGAAGATTCTTGAGTAATATCAAAATCGATAGTGGGTGCCTGATAAAAGACACCCACATTTTTAGGGGAATAGAACAAGGGTAGTTCAGCGGTCTCCAAAACCGTCGATGTGGGTTCGAATCCTGCTTCCCCTGCAAATATCAAAGGTTACGATTTGATAATGTTTAACAGACAATGTAATAAGCTTCCAATCTACATTGTCCATTAATGTTAAAGATGAGAAAGTTTATCAACTATCTGAAAGAGTCTTATACTGAGATGACCAAGAAAGTATCCTGGCCAAGCTGGGATAAATTGCAGAGCTCGGCTATTCTTGTAATGGTCGCATCTGTGATTTTTGCTATAGTCATCTTTGCGATGGACTTCACTTTCCAGCATCTGATGTCAGCGATTTACACCCTGTAAACTGTTTTTTTATGAGCGAGAGCAATAAAAAATGGTATGTGCTGAGAACTGCTGGCGGAAAAGAGAAAAAGGCCAAGGAATATCTCGAAAAAGAGATTGAAAGATTCGGTCTTCAGGATTATGTTTCTCAGGTTTTGGTTCCGACTGAAAAAGTATACAGAATCAGGGAAGGAAAAAGGATATGCACTGAGCGCCTTTTTTATCCCGGATATGTACTTATTGAGGCTGAACTTACCGGAGAGTTGCAGTATATTATCCGCAATGAAGTTCCGCACATGTCCGGTTTCCTGACAGAAAAACGTGATGTCAGCAAAGGCAACGGAAAAGCTCAGGAGGAAAAGATTCCTATTCCGTTGAGAGATTCCGAAGTCAAGAGGATACTCGGAGAACAGGATGAGAAGATTGCAGGTGAAGGTGAGACAGTAATCGATTATACGGTCGGCGAGGCTGTAAAGATTACCGACGGACCGTTCAGCGGTTTCGACGGAACTGTCGAGGAAATTGTGGAGGACAGGAGCAAACTCAAGGTCATGGTAATGATCTTTGGAAGAAAGACTATTTTGGAACTCAACTTTACACAAGTAACAAAAGAATAATTAAACATTATGGCAAAAGAAGTTACCGGGTTTATTAAACTTCAAATCAAAGGTGGCGCAGCAAATCCATCCCCTCCAGTAGGACCGGCTCTCGGTTCAAAGGGTTTGAACATAATGGATTTCTGCAAACAGTTCAATGCCCGTACACAGGATTCTGCGGGAAAGGTATTGCCGGTAGTAATCACCGTCTACAGCGACAAATCATTTTCTTTTGAAGTAAAGCAGCCGCCAGTGGCTGTACAGCTTAAAGAAGCTGCCAAGATTTCTACAGGCTCTGCAGAACCTAACAGGAAAAAGGTAGCTACCATAACCTGGGATCAGGTTAAAGCTATTGCAGAGAGCAAAATGCCGGATATGAACGCATTCACTCTGAAATCAGCAATGACAATGGTAGCCGGAACAGCTAGAAGCATGGGTATCAAAGTTGAAGGTGAATTTCCTGAAAACATCTAAAAATCACAGGCGAAATGAGTAAACTTACAAAAAACCAAAAAATGGTAATGGCCAAATATGATTCGGCCAAAATGTATAAGTTGTCTGAGGCATGTGATCTTGTTAAGGAAATCACTTATACCAAGTTTGATGCTTCAGTGGAACTTGCTGTAAATCTTGGAGTTGATCCACGTAAGGCAAACCAGATGGTACGTGGCGTCGTTACTCTTCCTCACGGTACAGGTAAACAGACCAGGGTTCTGGTTCTCTGTACTCCTGACAAAGAGAACGAAGCGAAGGATGCTGGAGCTGATTATGTAGGATTGGACGAATACATCGACAAGATCAAGGGCGGATGGACAGATGTTGACGTAATTATCTGTACTCCTTCGGTCATGGCCAAAGTCGGTGCTATTGGTAGGATTCTGGGTCCGAGAGGACTTATGCCAAACCCTAAAACAGGTACTGTCACAATGGAAATAGGCAATGCTGTCAAAGAGGTCAAGGCAGGTAAGATAGACTTCAAAGTCGACAAGACCGGTATAGTTCATACTGCAATAGGAAAAGTCTCCTTTTCCGGCAAGCAGATTTATGAGAACGCGCAGGAAATCCTTTCCGCAATTCTGAAACTCAAACCTCAGACACTGAAAGGAACATATCTGAAGGCTGTATCGATCTGTTCAACTATGAGTCCTGGTATAAAAGTCGATATCAAATCATTCGGTAGTGCTGAATAATTAAATTCATTATTATGAGAAAAGAAGAAAAGACACAGATAATTGAATCCATTTCAGCACAGATCAAGGAAACTCCTAATTTCTACATTACGGATATTTCCGGACTGAATGCTGAGGCGACATCAAAATTGCGTCGTGCATGCTTTGAAAAAGGAATCAAGCTCGTAGTCGTAAAGAATACGCTTTTCCACAAGGCACTTATGGAGATGAACAACGAGGAGATAGCTCTTCTCTATCCTTCACTCGAAGGCCCGACAGCAATTATGTACACCGAGACTCCTAACGCTCCGGCAAAACTCATAAAGGAGTATGCAAAAGACGGAGCAGAAAAGCCTGCACTCAAGGCAGCTTATGTACAGGAGTGTTCATTCGTTGGTGCTAACAAACTTGATGAACTTTGCAACATCAAGTCTCGTGAGGAGCTCATCGGCGACATCGTCGGACTGCTTCAATCACCTGCCCGCAACGTTATATCAGCCCTTCAGTCTGCTGGTGGCAAACTTGCTGGCATCGTCAAAACACTTTCAGAAAGAGAATAAATTAAAAAATTACAAACTAAATAAATACTATTATGGCAGATATTAAAGCACTTGCAGAAGAGTTGGTAAACCTCTCTGTAAAAGATGTTCAGGAACTCGCACAGATCCTTAAAGACGAGTACGGTATTGAGCCGGCTGCTGCAGCTGTTGCAGTTGCAGGTCCAGTTGCTGGAGCAGGCGAAGCTGCTGCAGAGCAGACTGAGTTCAACGTTATCCTTAAATCAGCAGGTCAGGCTAAGCTTGGCGTTGTAAAAGCTGTTAAGGAAATCACCGGACTTGGCCTTAAAGAGGCAAAAGACCTCGTTGACAAGGCACCGGATGCTATCGTAAAAGAGAAAGTATCAAAAGCAGAGGCTGAGCAGATAAAAGCTACCCTCGAAGAGGCTGGAGCAGAAGTTGAGGTTAAATAACTTCATCTTCCCCCAGTCGGGGAAACTAAGTCAGGTTTAGGGTCTCAAGGCCCTAAACCTTTTTGTCGTAATAAAGTTTTTCTCTTATATCAAAGGCAGAAAGATGTCAAAACAGACTAAAAATCAGCGAGTTTCATTCGCAACATCAAAAATTCTTCTTGAATATCCTGACCTTCTTGAAGTGCAGCTGAAATCATTCCAGGATTTTTTCCAGTTGGATACGACTCCTGAGAACAGACGCAATGAAGGCTTGTATCAGGTATTTCAGGAAATCTTCCCGATAGAGGATACAAGGAACAATTACAAACTGGAATTCATTGACTATTTCATAGATCCTCCCCAGTATTCAATCGACGAATGTCTGGAAAGGGGGCTCACATATAACGTTCCGCTAAAGGCAAAATTACGTCTTTCCTGCAGTGACCCGGAACATGAAGACTTCGATACTGCCGTCCAGGACGTCTATCTCGGAAATATCCCTTACATGACGCCGGCTGGAACATTTGTGATAAACGGATCAGAGCGAATCATCGTATCACAGCTCCACAGATCACCGGGAGTATTTTTCGGACAGAGCCTCCATGCGAACGGCACTAAACTTTACTCTGCCAGAATAATACCTTTCAAAGGTTCATGGATTGAATTTGCTACGGACATCAACAATGTCATGTATGCATATATCGACCGCAAAAAGAAATTGCCTGTAACAACCCTGCTGAGAGCCATTGGATTCAACGGCGACAAAGATATCATCGATATTTTCGGGCTTGCTGATGAAATAGAAGCCACAAAAGAGAATCTTAAAAAGAACGAGGGAAGGAAACTTGCGGCGAAAGTCCTCAAGACATGGATCGAGGATTTCGTAGATGAAGATACCGGAGAAGTCATTCCTGTCGAAAGGACGATGCCTATAGTGGAAAGAGGTGAAATCCTGAATGAAGACACAATTGAAAGATTGGCTGAAACCGACGTAAAGACCATTCTTCTGCAGAAAGACGAAGCGAACGTAAATGAATACGCAATAATATACAATACTCTTCAAAAGGACCCTACCAATACAGAGACGGAAGCCATCAACTATATCTACAAACAGTTGAGAAACTCTGAACCGCCTGATGAAGCAACGGCAAGGGATGTCATAGACAAACTGTTCTTCTCAGACAAGAGATATGACCTTGGCGATGTCGGAAGGTACCGTCTCAACAAGAAACTGAATCTCAATATAGACGAGAATGTAAGGATTCTTACGAATACCGATATAATCGAGATTATAAAATATCTCATACAGCTGATCAATTCGAAAGCTATAGTAGATGACATCGACCACCTCAGCAACAGACGTATCAGGACTGTAGGCGAGCAGTTGGCAAACCAGTTCAGCGTAGGATTGTCGAGAATGGCGAGAACCATCCGTGAAAGAATGAACGTTAGGGACAGCGAGCAGTTCTCCCCTATTGACCTCATCAACGCTAAGACACTTTCGTCAGTCATAAATTCATTCTTCGGAACAAGCCAGCTGTCACAGTTCATGGACCAGACAAACCCGCTTTCCGAAATGACTCACAAGCGCCGTCTTTCGGCCCTCGGTCCGGGTGGTCTTTCCAGAGACAGGGCCGGATTCGAGGTACGTGACGTGCACTATACGCATTACGGACGTCTGTGTCCTATCGAGACTCCTGAAGGACCTAACATCGGTCTTATATCGTCTCTGTGCGTATACGCTAGAATCAACGACCTGGGTTTCATTGAAACACCATACAGAAAAGTAGAGAACGGAAAAGTTGACCTTAGCTCCAAAGGATGGGAGTATATGAGTGCCGAGGAGGAAGAGGACCAGATGGTATCTCTTGCCAACGTGAAGATGGATGATGACGGAAACATACTAGACGAGAGGATACAGTGCCGTTATGGTGCCGACTTCCCTGTCGTAACTAAAGAAGAAGTCAACTACATGGACGTTGCTCCTAACCAGATAGCTTCCGTAGCTGCATCTCTTATTCCGTTCCTCGAGCATGACGATGCCCACCGTGCATTGATGGGTGCGAACATGATGAGGCAGGCTGTGCCTCTCCTCAATCCGGAATCCCCTATCGTGGGTACAGGTCTCGAAGAAAGGGTTTGCCTTGATTCAAGGACTCAGGTTATAGCGGAAAGGGACGGTGAAGTAGTGTATGTGGACGCCAATGAAATCCATGTCAGATACGACCGCACTGAAGATGAGAAATTCGTAAGTTTCTCACCGGACATCACTGTCTATAAGCTGCCTATCTTCAGGAGAACAAACCAGAGTACTACAATCCTCCTCAAACCTATCGTCCGTAAGGGAGACAAGGTGTCGAAAGGTCAGATAATGACGGAAGGATATGCTACGCAGAACGGTGAACTTGCTCTCGGAAGAAACCTGAAAGTTGCGTTCATGCCATGGAAAGGATATAACTATGAGGATGCTATCGTATTGTCGGAAAGAATGATAAGATGGGATATCCTTACATCCGTTCACGTAGATGAATATATCACTGAAGTCAGGGATACGAAACGCGGTATGGAGGAACTCACTTCAGACATACCTAACGTGAGCGAGGATGCAACCAGAAACCTGGACGAGAACGGTATTATCCGCGTGGGTGCACATATCGATCCGGGTGACATAATGATAGGAAAAATTACTCCAAAGGGAGAAAGCGATCCGTCACCTGAAGAGAAATTGCTGAGAGCCATATTCGGAGACAAGGCGGGCGACGTCAAGGATGCATCTTTGAAAGCCACTCCTTCCCTCAGCGGAACTGTCATTAAGACAGCCCTTTATTCAAAAGTTGCCAAAGAAACCAACAAAAGAGGCGCAAAGAGTGACCAGAAAGTCAAGATTGACAAGGCTGAAGAAGAATTCAACCAGAAAGCCGAGGCGCTCAGAAGCAAGTTCATAAGCAAACTTGCCGTCCTCATCGAAGGGCAGAAGAGTGCCGGAATCAGCGACCTCTACGGTGTTGAGATAATTGCAAAGGGCAAGGATATAACTGTCGATGATATAAGGAACATCGATTACTGGAACATCAATTCCAGCAAATGGACAAATGACAAGAACAAGAACGTTCTTATCAGGGAGCTGATAAACAACTACTGCATCGCACACAAGGAAGCTGCAGCAAGTCACAAGAGAATCCTTGACAAAATCAAGGTCGGAGACGAGCTTCCTAACGGAGTTATGCAGCTTGCGAAGGTCTATGTTGCCAAAAAGAGAAAGATTACTGTCGGTGACAAGATGGCCGGAAGACACGGTAACAAAGGTATCGTTGCAAAAGTCGTAAGGGATGAAGACATGCCGTTCCTTGAGGACGGTACTCCAGTCGACATAGTTCTGAACCCTCTTGGTGTGCCATCACGTATGAACCTCGGCCAGATATACGAGACTGTTCTCGGCTGGGCAGGAGATGTCCTTGGAGTGAAGTTCAGCACTCCGATTTTCGACGGAGCAAGCATCGACGATATCTGCAGCTACACTGACAAGGCGGGACTGCCGCGCTTCGGAAAGACCTACCTGAGAGACGGCGGTACCGGAGACTGGTTTGACCAGCCTGCAACAGTCGGAGTGATATACATGATCAAACTCGGCCACATGGTGGACGACAAGATGCATGCAAGATCCATTGGACCGTATTCACTCATTACACAGCAGCCACTCGGAGGTAAGGCACAGTTCGGAGGTCAGAGATTCGGAGAAATGGAGGTCTGGGCACTGGAAGCATTCGGTGCGTCAAACGTCCTTCAGGAAATCCTTACCGTAAAATCCGACGATGTCACCGGAAGGTCGAAAGCATACGAAGCCATCGTGAAGGGAGACCTCATGCCGGCTCCGGGTATTCCGGAATCATTGAACGTTTTGCTTCATGAGTTGAGAGGACTGGGTCTGAAGGTCACTTTGGATTAATTTACTGACAAATTGAAATTATAGAAATATGCCGACTTTTAATAAAGAAAACAAGGTTAAAAGCAATTTCGAAAGAATCAGCATAGCTTTGGCTTCGCCTGAGGACATCATAGCGAGATCCTCAGGTGAGGTTCTCAAGCCAGAAACCGTCAATTACCGTACATACAAGCCGGAAAGGGACGGTTTGTTCTGCGAGAAGATTTTCGGTCCGACAAAGGACTATGAATGTCATTGCGGAAAATACAAAAGGATTCGCTACCGCGGTATAGTCTGCGACCGATGCGGAGTTGAAGTGACCGAAAAGAAAGTCAGAAGGGAAAGGATGGGACATATAGAGCTCACTGTTCCTGTTGCCCATATCTGGTACTTCAAATCGGCCCCTAACAAGATTGCCGCACTGCTCGGTATAGCTGCAAAGAAACTTGAAGCCGTAATTTATTATGAGAAATACATAGTAATCAATCCGGGTACCACCGGCATAGCCAAAAAGGAACTCCTTTCAGAGGAAGAATATCTTGACCTGATTGACAGCATGCCGGAAAACGAGAACCTTCCGAATGACGATCCGGACAAGTTCAGGGCTGCAATGGGAGCTGAGGCAATTTACGAGCTTCTCAAGGAAATCGACATAGATGCCCTCGCAAAGGACCTCAGACAAAAAATGCTTAAGGAAACTTCACAGCAGAGAAAAGCAGAGGCTTTGAAAAGACTGAGCATCGTCAAATGGTTCCAGGAATCAAAGGGAATCAACAGGCCGGAATGGATGATTCTGAAAGTCATTCCTGTTATCCCGCCTGATCTCAGGCCTCTGGTTCCGCTTGACGGCGGACGTTTTGCTACGTCGGACCTCAATGATCTTTACAGAAGGGTCATTATAAGAAACAACCGTCTGAAAAGGCTTATAGAAATAAAGGCTCCGGAAGTGATTCTCAGAAACGAGAAACGTATGCTTCAGGAAGCCGTGGATTCACTGTTCGACAATTCCAAGAAATCGAATGCTGTCAAAAGTGAGGCCAACAGAACACTCAAGTCCTTGTCCGACAGTCTTAAGGGAAAACAGGGACGTTTCCGTCAGAACCTGCTCGGTAAACGTGTGGACTATTCTGCACGTTCGGTTATCGTCGTAGGACCTGAGCTCAAGATGCATGAATGCGGACTTCCTAAGTTCATGGCGGCAGAGCTTTACAAACCGTTCATAATCAGGAAACTGATTGAAAGAGGAATCGTAAAGACAGTCAAGTCTGCAAAGAAGATAGTTGACAGGAAGGATCCTGTAATATGGGATATCCTTGAGAACGTGATGAAGGGCCACCCGGTACTTCTCAACCGTGCCCCTACGCTTCACAGACTCGGTATCCAGGCATTCCAGCCGAAGATGATTGAAGGAAAGGCAATCCAGCTTCACCCGCTCGCTTGTACGGCGTTCAATGCCGACTTCGACGGTGACCAGATGGCAGTACACCTTCCGCTCGGTAATGCAGCCATAATGGAAGCGCAGCTTCTGATGCTCGGTTCACACAATATCCTCAACCCGGCCAACGGAACTCCTATCACAGTCCCTTCACAGGACATGGTGCTCGGTCTTTATTACATAACAAAGGCAAGACCTGGGGCAAAAGGAGAAGGAATGACATTCTACGGACCGGAGGAAGTTATTATAGCCCTTAATGAAAAGGCTATAGACATACATGCAAGCATTCAGGTAAGATTGCCTAAAGACAAGATGAATCCGGAAGCGGGTACTCAGATTGTCAAGACGACCCCTGGACGTATAATCGTGAACCAGCTCGCACCTCAGGAAGTTCCATACATCAATGAAATACTCGGAAAGAAATCTTTGAGAAAGATTATTTCCAACGTCATCAAGAATACCGGCGTGGCACGTACCGCACAGTTCCTGGATGATATAAAGAACCTCGGATACTCCATGGCATTCAGAGGAGGTCTTTCATTCAACCTTGGAGACGTGATAATACCTGAAGAAAAGAAATCCCTGATCGACAACGGTTATAAGACCGTGGAATCAATCAAGAACAACTTCTCGATGGGTTTCATCACGAACAACGAGCGCTACAACAAGGTAATCGACCTCTGGACCTCGATTGACAACCAGATTACAGGTATCGTCGAAAAGCAGATTTCATCCGACCAGCAGGGCTTCAACCCAGTATACATGATGCTTGATTCAGGAGCCCGCGGTTCAACACAGCAGATCAAGCAGCTCTGCGGTATGAGGGGTCTTATGGCCAAGCCTCAGAAATCCGGAGGACAGGGAGCCGAGATTATCGAAAATCCTATCATTTCCAACCTGAAGGAAGGTATGACAGTGCTCGAATACTTCATCTCGACCCACGGTGCACGTAAGGGACTTGCGGATACGGCATTGAAGACTGCCGATGCAGGATACCTCACCCGCCGCCTCGTGGACGTATCACACGATGTGATCATCAACGAAGAGGACTGCGGAACATTGAGGGGTCTTATCGCTACGGCGATAAAGAGCAAGGACGAAGTAGTCGAGTCTCTCGGAGAGAGAATACTGGGAAGGACTTCAGTTCACGATATATTCAATCCGCTTACGGGTGAACTGATTCTGCCTGCAGGAGAGGAAATCACTGAAGACATCGCCAATCTGATTGAATCCCTTCCTATCGAACAGGTCGAGATTCGTTCCGTACTCACATGTGAATCACGCAAGGGAGTATGTGCAAAATGTTACGGACGCAACCTTGCTTCCGGAAGAATGGTTGAAAAAGGAGAAGTTGTCGGCGTGATTGCGGCCCAGTCAATCGGTGAGCCAGGTACTCAGCTGACACTTAGAACCTTCCACGTCGGAGGTACGGCATCAAGTACTGCTGCCGAAAGTTCAATAGAGTCCAAATATAACGGCAAGCTTGAATTCGAGGAACTCAGAACCATCGAAAGGATACTTGACGACGGTAGCGTACAGGATGTCGTTGTGAGCCGTACAACTGAAGTCCGCATAATCGACGAGAATACCGGAATAACATTCTCCCACTACGATGTGCCATACGGTTCAGTATTGTACAAGAAAGACGGTGACAAGGTCAGCAAGGGTGACCTGATTTGCGAATGGGATGCGTACAACGCCATCACAATCATCGAGACAGCCGGTAAGGCACGTTTCGACAGCATGATCGACGGTGTTACCTTCAGAGAGGAGATTGCCGATGAATACTCGCTCAACAGGGACAAGGTCATCATCGAATCACGTGACAAATCGAAGAACCCGTCAATCCACATCACTGATGAAAACGGCGAAAGCAAGAAGCAGTACAACCTGCCGGTCGGTGCTCATGTCATGATCAACGACGGGGACGATGTGAAAGTCGGAGACATCATCATCAAGATACCTCGCGCCATCGGTAAGTCCAGCGATATCACGGGAGGTCTTCCTCGAGTTACTGAATTGTTCGAGGCAAGAAATCCTTCGAATCCGGCAATCGTCAGCGAAATCAATGGTGAAGTCATCATGGGCAAGATCAAGAGAGGTAACAGGGAAATCATCATCAGGAACAAATCAGGTCTTGAGAAGAGATATCTCGTTCCTCTTACCAAACAGATTCTTGTGCAGGAAAACGACTATGTCAAGGCCGGAATGAGACTTTCCGACGGAGCAGTCTCACCTACAGACATATTGAGCATCCTCGGCCCTATAAAAGTTCAGGAATACATCGTGAATGAAATTCAGGAAGTATACCGCCTGCAGGGTGTGAAGATCAACGACAAGCACTTCGAAATCATCGTAAGACAGATGATGAGGAAAGTACAGATCAACGATCCGGGAGATACGGAATTCCTGCAGGAAGAACTAGTGGACAAGTGGCAGTTCATGGATACAAATGACAAGATTTACGGCAAGTTCTATGTAATGGATGCCGGCGAATCCGAGAAATATGCTGAAAGCGACATCATAACAGCAAGAGAGCTCAGAAGCGAGAATTCATCTCTCGAAAGACAGGGCCTCAAGATGATGGTTGTCCGCGAAGCAAAACCGGCGACTGCAAGTCAGGTGCTTCAGGGAATCACAAGAGCTGCTTTGAAGACCAACAGCTTCATTTCCGCCGCATCATTCCAGGAAACCACGAAAGTTCTCAGCGAGGCAGCAATCCGGGGCAGAGTCGATACTCTTGAAGGTCTTAAGGAAAACGTTATCTGCGGACATGCTATCCCTGCCGGAACAGGCCAGAAAGAATTCCAGGAAATTCTCGTAGCTCCTATGGATGATTACAAGAAAGCTATGGAAGATCTTTAATGGTTGATTTCCTTTGAAGGATAAGAAAAAAGAAGGTGAACCAAGTCTGCAAGACTTCGATTCACCTTCTTTTTTGTTAATGTCCGCAGTTACTGAGAAAAAGAGTCTACTGCAATATGAATGATGCAGGCTGATAGGCCTTCATATCCACTGCAAACCTTCCATTTTTTATCTTTATCTTCTTACCTGAAGGTTCTCCGCGCAGATTGCAGACTATGGCAGTCGTTGATTCATTGCCTTCAGGCAATGTCACCAGACACCGTACGTCACGTCCGGCCTGTTCCCATAATCTGAGGACACTGCTGTCTCCGTCAGCATCCAGGGCGAAGGCCGTAACCAGAATCCCTTTCTCGGAAAGCACTATACCCGAGGCTTCAACCGGAGCATTTCCCCCACCGGATACAGAGTATGAACCGACTAACGGAACCCTGGTTTCCTCGACAGGAGTTATGAGAGATTTTTCATTCTCATATTCGGAAAAACTCCATAAATATATCGTGGAAGAAAGCCCTCCGTCAATCCATTCGGTGAAATTCGTTCCCCATTGGGTATTGAAGAGATTGACAAACACATCCGGTTTCTTCGGAATGAAACTTCCGTTGAATTCATACAGTCCGGTACGTTCCAGGCTCACTGCCGGAGAATCCGGAATATTTATCCCGGCACCCCATCCGTCTTTTCCGTAAAGCGCCATACCTGTATTGAGAAAACAATAATCATGATTTGTCCGGCTTATGTAATCAGTCGCAGGATCAACAACGGCACCCAGACGTCCAAGTCTGAAAGATGGTTCATCGATATTGAACGGCAATGCTATCCATCCTCCCTCAGGACGGGCGTCAGCCTTTTTCCCGTTGATGCTCCAGTTCAGTTCGAGATAAGGAGAACCGTCATGCACAGTATATGTCATCACATAATCTTCCCCTAAATCGGTTCTGAAAAACATTGAAGCACTTGCTGACAACGGCGTACTTTCGTACCTGATATATTCCAGCCGGCCTCCTGTCTTCATGTATGAAAGCGAATCATTCAACGGCCTGGCCATTTCCTGGTCCGCCCATCCGTGATTTCCCGGTTTCACATACTTCGAATTGTAATTGTTTATCTGCTCATTTCCATAAACTTCCTTGAAATACTCCCCAAATCCATATCCGGAATCCTTCCCAACCATTTCCTTACCGGATTTTTTGTCGACAAGAGAAGCCACAGTACCTTTGTCTGCGTCGAAAATCACCTTGAAATACTCGTTCTCAATGAAATTTCCGGCCTTGTCATATCTTGAAGACAATACCGTTTCCGGTTCTGTGTCTGTAATCACCGAATATGTCTTGTATCCCATGGAAGGTACGTCCTCCGCATTGAACATCAGCCTGCTGTATCCCTGTTCAACAGGAATAATCTTCCCGGTAGACAAATCCTTCAATGCGGTTATATGGTAATTTTTCTGATAAACTCCCATATATATATCAACTGTTCCGCTGCGTTTCCACGGAAGGGGATTATATACAACCACCTTATGTCCATTGAAAGCCACGGAGTTTGCAAGATTCTTCAAATCCTTCCTGTAAGACGGATAAATCTGCCTGAGAGCCTGATGGATCCGGTCTCCCTTTTCCCTCCACGACTCTTCGATATGCATGTATCCTCCCCTGCCTCTTGCAATTTCGAAATCATCACCGTATTTCCATTCTTCCTGATTTCCATGGGAAAAAGCAAGTCCGAAAGTATGTTCATCAAACAATGCGGAATATTCGCAAGCCTTCCTGACATAAGAAGAAACTTCCGGCTGACAGCCTATATTCCAGTCTTTCAGCAAAGAATTTAATGCCTCCTCATTAAATATCAGTCTTTGCACGTATTTGTTCAGCTTCATTTCCTCAGGCATTGACATGTATCCGTGTATCCATGTATCCGGCATATCGCCTCTTATCACGGGAATATCGGGATTTTCCCTGATGATACAGTCATAGAAATCCTCCAGCTGTCCGATTCTGACATTCACACCGGGAGCTTTTTCCCTGGCTTCAGCCAGTATTGCAGCCACAGATTCGGGGGTAGGAGCTCCCGTATTTTCATGCGTATGAATCATCGCAAGCCATGTCTTGTAAGGCCAGTTCTCAGGAGGCATGACTCCGGATCCATAATATTCAGCCCAATTGAAAGTAAGCAGACGCGAACCGTCAGGACCTTCCCACCAGAACAATACCGGAAGATCCGGTGATGTCGAGCCGGGATTGCAGCCTATATGCAGGAATTTGACTCCGGCATGAGTAAGAAGCGTAGGAAGAAACCATGAATGTGACGGTACATCCGTCAGTTTTGCGGCCCGTGCCAGAGGCTGTCCGAACTTTGTGTTTATATCGGAAGAAAAGGACAGTCCCCTTACCAGAGTTTCCATATCGCTCGCTTCTGTTTCAAAAGTGAACGGAAGCGCATGCACCTTGAGACGGCCGTTTCTTATCGCATCCTCCACCCTGGCTCTTCTTTCAGGCGTGGTGTTTTCAAGAATGTATTTCATCGGCCAGCCGGGCAAGGTCCAAATGAACCTCTCCCTGGCAGGAAGTCCGTCAGTCTTTTCCACAGACGACAAAGTCTCATCCATCATTCTTGTTGCATAATCCTGGAGAACGGACTCTGCCCAATCCGTATATCCTATGTCGAAATGCATCTTGAATACGACTATGATGTCTTCAACCTCATTCTTGCTGCTGCCTTCCGACAGCTCTACGGCAGCAATCTGCGCCGGAAGAGGAAGAAATACCGTGATGGCAAAAAGCAAAGTCAGAAAAATTCGTTTCATTGCAGTTATTGTAAAATTGATGATTTCTGGAAACGGTCTGTATTATCAAGAAAGGACAGAGCTGCCGGTTCCGTCCGCCCTGTCCTTCCGCAACTGTCTTCAAGCAATCCCTACAGCTCTATCTTTATGAATTTGATCTCATAAGGATTGAACTCGAGTGAGCCTCCCTCAATAGGATCTCCTATCGCATCGCACTCGGTACATTTGAGATTGTCAGAGAACGGGCTCGACACCTTGAACTCGGCAGACTTCCCGGCAATCTCCCTCAAATGCAGCATAAGTGCATTCTCGCCTTTGACCGGACACATGTTCACGAGGAGGAGATTTTCGTTGTCTATCTTCAATGCCGGTTCATCCATCTTCCTGTTTCCGGTATCCTTTCCTGCAGGTATGACGCGTGCCAATACAGGAATTCTTTCATTCCATGCATATCTGGTTGCGAACGCGTCGCTCGGATCATCTGAAGATGTGAGTGAATATGTCCACTCGAATTCCCCATGCTGGTCGGCATTGAAATTCGTAACCCAATAGTTCGTCATGACCCATGAATAGATATTGTTGGTTTCCGGAACGGCTCCGGCCTTGAAACGTCCGAGATTGATATTGCCGAACTGCATGAGAGGTACCTCATTGCTTACAAGAACAATCTGTTCATTGCTGTTCCTTACAGCAGCGAAATTCTGTACGGTATTCCAGTCATTTGCCGATCCCTTGATCTGATCGACTCCAGCCTCGATGGTACCGCCAGGAACATCGAAATAGATCTTTCCGTCAGGAAGTTCGAACGGGAACGATACATAAACCGATTCCGGATTCGTCTCGAGCTTTTTCCTCAGACGATAGGTCATCCTGATCTGCTTGCTGACCTTGTATACCTGAAATTCCACCCAGAAATTGTTCTGTCCCATTCCGGCAGGAGAAGTGCCTTCAAAACGGTAGGTATCCCAGATATCTCCTTTCGTCATACCTGCAAAATGTACTTCTTCCGGTACATATCGTTTGAAGTTGCCAGGCCTGAATCCGTCGAGATGACCTCTTGCATCATCAGTTTCGTAAATAAGTTCGCCGAGTCTCCATGCATTTTTCCCGTCAAGCAAGTCCTTGCCCAGCTGCTTGTCATACCAGCTTTTCACTGTTCCTGCCGACATGTCGAACTCGATCCGGTACCATTCGTTCTCTATTACAGGATCGGCCGAAGCCATACGTTCCGCCGGCTGTGCCGGTTCATCGGTAATCACGATTTCATATGTCTTGGCTCCCAGAGCAGGGACATCTTCGACCCATATCCTCCAATATGTTGCATCACTGCGGCTCTTGAATATCTGGAGTTTGGCTTCCTTGCCGTTCTCATCCACCAGTTTCGCCTTCCTGTTCAAAGGCAGTATCTGATGATCAATGTAAAGAGTCGTCGTTCCTGTAAAATTCCAGTTCATCGGATTGAAAACGGCAACTACGGAATGTTCCTTGTTTCTTTCAACGTATCCCTGAAGAAGTCCGAGAGCCGTCTCCCCTACCGGTCTTGACCGGCGGAACGACTCCCATGCATAGGAAGCCTTGAAAGATCTCTGTTCCATGGTCTCATAGCTGAAAGGCTCACTTATACTTCCGGCATATCCGAAAGTATGTTCACCGTAAAAAACTATGGCCCTGTTGGTCTGGTCAATCTCCTGATTGACACTCTCAGGAACATCTGCACCCATCACCCTGGCCATTGACAGACCTATCTGGTTCGAAATGATATCATTCTGGGCCAGACGTGTTACGGCAGCCTCTCTTGCCCCGGATGCAAAGCCGTCGGTCCACCAGTCAGGCCATGCCCCCCTGATTGTCTGGATCTTGTCCCCGTAATTCTTCTCAACTTCTTTCAGGAATTCCACGGACAAAGCAAGTTTCAGCTTCGGCCATTCATACTTCTCGTTCCATTTCCTTACAGTCTCGCATGCCGCGGTCGATGGAGGGGAATTGTCCGTAAAATATCCCGAATACTGGTAAGATATGATATTGAACGGATAATCCCTTCTTTCAAGACTTACCAGATAATCGAAAGTGCGTGCTTCGAAAAGATCGAAGTTTCCAGTTTCTATCTGCAGGAAATTCCCCTGGTTGTAATGTTCCGCCCGATAGGCAAGAACCTTCTTTCCCGAAGGTGACTCCCACCAGAACACCGTAGGCTTGTCAAAGCAGATAAGAGCCTTGTGACCATGCGTTCCCATGGTAAGATATCTGATCCCCATATCCGGGAAGAACTCATTGAAACACCAGCCGATTCCATTTACATCGTTCTGCATGGCTCCTTCAACCTCGATACCGTTCTCGCGCAAGGTCTTCAACGGCTGGAGCGAATATGCCAGCGCCTGTTCATCAGGGAGTTCGTCAAAATTGAAGTACATTCCCATCACCTCGATGCGTCCTTCTCTGATTCTTTTTATAAGACGGTCAACCTGTTCCTGAGGACGGGTTCTGATGAATTCTGCCACACACCATGCAGCCTCGCATGTCCATCTGAATTTCGCCTCTTCAGGATAATCGTCTGTCTGGTCACAATAATCAAGGGCATAGTCGATGAAACGTATATGTTCGGCCAATATGGCATGCTGCGGTCTTGTATATCCTATATCAGTATGGGTATGCTGTACGGCATTCATCTGCCATTTGAAAGGAGGAACCATGGCAACTTCAGCAGTATATCTCTTTCCGTCAACTTCGATTTCCACTGATTCGGTACATTCCTCGGAAACCGGATCCACCGGTATTTCTATTTCATTATTGCCGAAAGACAATGTTTCAGTCACCTTTTCCCCGCCAACCTTAACGATGGCTTTTGCCGGGGCCCCGACATGATTGAAACTGATTACGACAGGCTGCTTGCCGGAACCTTTCAGAATCGCCGGATAACTCCTGGCGGATACCGTACTGCCCTGAATCTTGTTCTGAAACATCATTACCCAGCTTCCATAGCCATTGACAGATGTTTCTGTAGTCAATGTTACCGGCTTTCCGGGCTTCACCATCTTTTTAGGGAGACGCAGGAACATATAGCCGTAATTGTCATCATGAATTTTCATTCCGCGGAACGAAAGGGCTGCACCTCCTGTTCCTGTCACATCCCATTCCGGTCCCTGACCCGTATCGAAGGTAAGCACCTTCTTCCCGTTCACCGACAAGTCCACAGGCATGGTTATCATGCCGGAATGATTGATGGAAACACCGGCAATCCATACAAACGTGACATACTGGGACTTCAGGTCTGCCGGAACAGTTTCGGTTTCCCATTCGGTGACCTTTTCACCCTCACCAAATCTTGTTATAAGGGCATCTTTTGCATATTCAACGTGAGAATACCACGGAAAATCCTTTCCGCTTACTGTCTTCCCATAGCCCTGCAGCATGGTGTCACCCTGCCTTACAGGACTATCTTTCTTTTGCGCCGACGCCACGGCACCAAGGCACAGCGTCAGCAGCAAAAGAAGGGTAATCTTGAAATTTCGCATAAATAAGTTTATGTTATCAGTTATAAAATGTCATTAATTATCTGATTACCATTAATATACTTCTATTTCATATATCCTGGTAACGTTTCCGGAAGGAGACTGCTCAGGTCTTGTCACCAGCAGCTGGAGATACCTGTAGGATACCTTGCTGATATTCCTGTCGATGACATTGGCCTTGTTGGCAACCACACGGTCGATGGTCTTCCATGCTTCGTCAGCGGAATTCCTTCCCTGGAGCATGCAGTCGCTTGTTATATACGAAGCCGATTCGCTGCCGGCATTCACGACTTTCCATCCGCTGATTTCCCTGCTTTCTCCAAGATCGAAAGCAACATAACTCGGGCAGGATGCGACATCACACCATTTGGTTGTCGGGTCGCCGTCAACTGCATATTCCGCCTTTTCATTTTCATTGACTGCTGCGGAATATGCTGCAATCTTTGCATTCTTCAGAATATTCTCACGCATTTCCGGAGTTTCATCTGTATCGACTATGGCTGTGACGAAAGCCTTCCTCATCGGAGTCACGGCACTGTAGCTGTCCTTTGCAAGAGTAGCGGCAAATACTACTACGCCAGGCATATCAGGGAATGTCACCTCTGTTGCCCCCTCCGGAATGTCAAGAGCGATACGGAACATATAAGTGAATTCATACGTACCGTCGCCGGATGCAGAATGTCTGTGTGTTCCCACATGGGCAATGTCACCGTCTTTCAGGAAGCCTTCGGTATGACCAGTATGACCCCACTGGCCGATGAAACCGCCGTAATAAGGAACGAATGCCTTCTGAACGTTGCCGCCGATGTTGAATTCCGCTGTATTGTCCATATCTGCGGAAGCGGCAAGAAGATAAAGACAGTTGTATCCTTTATCTGCAGGAATGGACAATGTCTGTCCCTTGCAGCTCATTCCGTTACGCACCTCTTTCTCTCCCAGTTCAAAAGGAACTCCTGCCGATACGAGTACGGACTCAGGAAGAAGTTCGGCAGCATAGCTGTAACCGCCGCTGAAATCGGCCTCATGGCGGAATTCATTCCAGCTGAAACATTTCCTGTCACATGGAAGAGACATAGTTTCATATACCGATTTCGTTGAAGGCTCTTCCTTTGCAAGAACCACCTTATATGTGCGGACACCGTACGGATTGATCTCCACATCCAGTGAATTGCCGTCAAATCCGGCCTTGCCTATGGTCTTTTCCGTTCCGTCTGCTGCATAAGCCTCCAGGATTTCACCGGCAAAGGTGATCTTGGCTGTCTGAGACTCTGCACCAGAGGTCTCATATACGCGGATTACATATTCATCGGAAGCCTCAGCTTTCTTGATAGCCTTTATCAGCACGTTCTCATTGTCGCTGGAAGCAAAAGAGAATGACTTGCCGAGTTTGCCCGGATGCTTGTCTGCGGAATAGGACATCAGAGGACGGTTGTAGCCCGAAGCGGTTTCTGAGATTCCCGCTTTGTCAAGAGCTCCTGAGTGGCCGATGAGAGAGTAAGAGAACTCATGATGGCCGAAGTCCTGCCTGTCCTGATATCTGTAACCCCATTTTGTCTCCGGAGTATGAAGAAGGGTCAGACGGATAGTGTTGTCCGCAGGTTTGTCCCAGCCGTATTTGCTGTCGTTCATCACAGACACACCGTAACTGTTGTCAGATGCCGTCAGGTCTGCCCATTCATGTGCATATACTTCATACGCTGTAATAGTGTTGTTCCCTCTGCGTACTGAACCGATTCCAAGATCATAAGTCGCCTCAGGGTTGGAGAAGGAAAGCGGGAATTCAGCCTTGAGAAGGGAATTGGTGCTCTGCCAGAATATCTCGTTGTCGAAATCGATGCGGTCTGCACCGGAACCTTCATTCAGTCTTACATACTGCTTGAAAACGGATTCACCGTATTTCTTCTCGACACATACGGTCTTGCGGAGAGAACCGTTCTCCACCATGGTTATCTTGACATCTTCAGTAATGGATACCGGCTCTTTGTCTACCGTTTCCTTCAGGACTTCCCATGCCGGCCATGAATAGGACTTGTTTTCAGTGAACATCGCCAGACGGATTGCCTTGCCTTCCTCCACAAGTTCCTTTTTGTAACGCTTGTCATACAATGAACATATGTCACCGTTCGCATCGAAGGTAACCTTGTATACGCTGTTCTCGAATGAAGTCACAGCCTTGGACATTTCCTGAAGTTTGGAACCGCCCTTGCGCAAATCGAATACATTGTATGAATTTGCAGCTACTTTTGCTGATGCGATTATCTTGACTGTTCCGTCTGAACATGAAACCATCTGGCTCTTCACCTTGCGGCCGTTCTGGTCATATACGGAATAACCGCTGCCGGGTTCCACTTCTATCTCTACTGTTCCGTCTACTGTAAAACCGTTAGGGTTGTATACAATCACAGGAGTGCCTTTCACCCTGGTATCCAGCTGGGATGCCACACCTGAAACCGACGTATTCATTATGTCGGAGAACTGCTTCAAGGATATGAGTTCATCATTCCATGAATACTCATAAGCCTTAGGAATACTTGTTCCCGTCAGGTCATCATGGAACTGGTGGTAAATGAATCTTCTCCATGAATCTGTCAGGGCCTCGCCAGGATATGAAACCGTACCGAGCCAGTCTGCTGCAACGGCTGCACGCTCGGCAGCGTCACCGAGTTTCTCGTTCTGACGGTTATAAAGTTTCATTGCAGCCTGGGATGTGTAGCAGCCGGTACCGTGAACATCCATAAGAAGCTCACCGTCAAAGACAGGAAGTTCCGGATGCTGGTCATATGGCTGGAAACTCTTGAACATCTGGTCGCTCGTTGCGCTGATAATCTTTATCGGGCCCTTGCCGGAAATGCCCTTTTCTACCGCACGGACGGATTCCAGGGTAGGAGAGCCTCCTATATCACCGGTACCATAGTATCTGTTGACCATGTTCAGCGGAGTACGTTTCACAAGATCCTTCAGCTGGGCATTGTCGGACAAATCCTCATCCGGCCATTTCTCGGTATAATTATAGCCATGCGCGAACATTATGCGGCTGCCGTCTATTCCTTCCCACAGACCGATCGTGAACGGAAGTTTCTCCTTTCCGTAGAACGGATTGTTGCGCCACTCCAGTTTCTGGGACGAAAAACCTATCAGACCGCAATGTGCGGCAACCGTAGGCAATGTCCATGGAAAGCCGAAACAGTCCGGAAGGAAGATGTCCGTACCTTCGGAACCGAATTCCTCCCTGTAGAATGTCTGGCCCAGCAATATGTTGCGGATTGCAGACTCGGTCGACGGTACTATCGCATCCGTGGCATCCCAGCTGCTGCCTGTAATGTGCCAGCGGCCTTCCTTTATACGCTCCTTCAGCTCCTCATACTTTTCAGGATAATACTCCTTCATCCAGTAATACTTGATACCGCCCTCGAAATTGAACACATAGTTGGGATACATGTTCAAAAGGAACAGATTCTGGTAAAGAGTATTCTTTACATACTCGTTGATGGATGTCACCACATCCCAGTTCCACTGGGTGTCGAAATGGGCATTCGACACCATGTAGGCTTTCGGAGCTTCCTGCTCCTGAGCCTGGACGGACAGACCGCCCAGACACAATGCTGTAATCAGTAATGTTCGTTTCATTATGAAGTTGTTATAGTGTTATCCATGTCAATACATATATAGAATATGTCCCGACAAACAAAGATAGAAAAATTTGTTTTGGGCACAAAATTAATATTCATTTCCTTCACTGATTTTCACTGCCCGCTATCGGAAAAAGCTGTAAGGGAACTCTATCTCATTAAGTATGCTGCCGTCCCTCTGTCTTATCCATGTCCTGAAAGATTTTCCGTCCTCTTTGAGAACTATCACGCGGCCTCCGTTCGGAAGATTGTTGTAGACCGTATTCCCGCCGGAATATCTGCCGTAAGCCAGCATGATTCCCTTCCAGTATACAGCATAGTCGTTATTATGGTCATGACCGGCAAAAACCGCCTTTACGTCTCCCTGCTCTTTCATTACCGCAAATAATCCCGAATTGAGTTCGGGAGAACAGGCCTTTTCACCTCTGGTTCCAATCATGACTGACGATTCGTCTCCGGCGGCATCATTATATTCGGGAAGCGGTATATGAAAAAAGGCATAGGAAGGGACAGGCGAGCCACAAACCGCGGCAAGCTCGTTTCCCGTCCTCCTGTACCATTCTATCTGGTCATGCTTGATGTAATCATAGCCGCCTACGCCTTCTATTCCGGAATAGGAATTGGAATCAAAACAATATATGGCGGCTTTTATTTCTTCTGAACCGGAAGCCTTTATCTTCAGGACATAATTTGCCATCCCCGACACACCTTCCGCAGTGCTTGTCACATTATGCGGAATAGTGCAGGCTATATCGAAAAGTTCCTTTCTTGTCAGTCCCTGTTCATCATCATGGTTGCCGAACATGATGCCGAAAGGTACTCCGAATCCGGAAACCGTATTCAACATCGCTTTCAGACATTCCCCCGCCGGTTTTCCGAAAATGATGTCGCCCGTCAGCAAGACAAGGTCCGGCTCCTCGGCTCTGATCACGTTTTCCAGACATTCCTTCGCCGCATCGGCATCCGGATTTCCGACAATGTAATGAAGATCCGTAAACTGGACAATTTTGAAATTTCCTGTTTCGTCAAATCTCAAATTCTGTGCACCGGCAGCCGACACGACTGAAATCAAAGCCGCCGTCAAAAAAAATCTTCTCATTTTCCGACCTATAATGAATGATACAAGTTTCCCGAATATCCTGCGAAAATAATAAATTCATATGATAAACGGAACTTACAGCGGCCTTATCGTGAATCCGAAGACCTGCGGGCCAGCCATGACGACATCATCCCGGAGAGGTCCTCCCTGACCGCAACTGTTGCCGCCGAGACCGGTCACCGCCCTGTCAAGATGAAGGTAGATTTCCTCAGGTTCCGGCAGCTGGTAAATATGCGGTGCTTTCAGCAAATCCGTTTCAGAATAATGCAGCACAGTTGCAGACATAGGTCTGTATCCCGTGAAAATCACACCGTTTCCGTTCCTGTCAGACAACGAGATCCATCTCACGTCCTCATGATTGCCCATATTCTGTGGTTTGGGAAACGGGACAAATTCCTCTTTAGGAGAAGTTTTGTAAACTCGTATGAACTGTCCTGTCTTTCTGTCCGGATAATTGCATACAGGCCCTCTTCCGTAGTATTCCACATTATCGTAAGCCAACGGCAATTTCATTACATATCCCATACGCGGAAGCACTGCATCAGGCTTGTTCGATGAGAGTTCCGATTCGAAACAAAGCGTACCGTCCCTGAAGATTTTCCATATATGAACCGACTTGATCTTGAAGTCGTCCGGACCGAAAGGTCTGTCAGTCATGTTTTCCAATGTCCATTTTCCGGAATTCGGATCGCCGTTGATACGGCCGGGACAAGGTGCCTGGGATTCGACCTCATATGAAATCTCCAGACTTCCGCCGTCTCCTTCCTTGACAGAATAAGAAATCACCCGATGCAAAAGATTGTGCAACCCGTTTTCAAACCACTGTCCGAAGGCCCAGTTGTCATTGTTTACAAATGCCCGGAACGGTTCCAGTACAGGACCGCAGCCATCTTTGAAAACCTGATTTTTTCCATATGCCAGAGAATATACCGTTCCCTTCCCATTATCGAATACCGCGCGGAAGCCGTCGCCGTCTACAATTATTTGTGAGCCGTCGTCAGAGTATTTCAACGGGCTCAACTGTCCTGAAGGAACATCGGTTCTCTCCTTTACTGAAGCCTCCTTCACGAGAAGCTGTTCCTCCGCCTGGATATATCCGGCTTCGGCCCATGGCATATCTTTTCGGAGACGGAACTGCAGGGTAACGAAATACTCCGAACCATCTTCCAGCTTTTCATAATCATACGGTATTGAGTATATCGATGATTCTCTCGGCCCGGGAAGTCTGTCATCTCCTGTGAATTTTCTGCCGGTTTTTACAGGCCTTCCATCTTTGTAAAGAGTCCATTCCATAAGATAGTCTGCCGGGGAATAGTAATTCTTGTTGAATACCTCGATCATTCCTGTCTTCATGTCCAGAGCCTTCACTCCGATATTCTGGTACACCTTCTTCACCTCATGGTATTGGGGCTTCGGAGCCATGTCGGCGAATATTATTCCGTTCATCACGAACTGACCGCTGTTCGGCATATCACCGAAATCGCCGCCATATGCAAGATATCGTTCTCCGCTTTCCTTATCGTAATTGTACATTGCCTGGTCGATCCAGTCCCAGATAGCACCTCCGCAAATGAAATTTGTGCTTTCGATGGCTTCCCAGTAATCGACAAGATTGCCGACCGCATTTCCCATGGAATGTGCATATTCGGATATGTGAAACGGATATTTTATGCCGTAATTGCCCTGCACGGCACCGCGCACCCATGCTATTGACGGATACTGGTTCGATCCTATGTCGACAATATCATTGTTGCGTTCATACTGTACCGGCCTTGATGTATCGAATGACTTAATTGCATCGTATGCCGCCACGAAATTGTTTCCCGGTCCGGCTTCGTTGCCAAGAGACCAGATCACAACCGACGGACTGTTAACAGTGGAATGGACCATTTCCATATTTCTGGCTACATGCGCGTTTTTCCATTCTGCCGGATGCGACAGCGAGGCTTCCCCATAATAATACTGATGCGACTCTATGTTCGCCTCATCCTCAAGATAAATTCCGTATTTGTCGCACAGATAATACCAGTACGGGTCGCACGGATAATGTGAATTTCTAACATGATTGATATTGGCCCTCTTCATCATCATGACTTCTTCCTTCATCTGTTCACGGGTGATGGCATGTCCCCTCGAAGGGTTTGTTTCATGACGATTGACACCCTTGAACTTCAAAGCTTTGCCGTTGATATAAAAATACCTTCCGACAAGGCCGAATTCATCCTCGGAAGCCGGAGTATCCTTAAGTTCCACGACACGGAAACCCGTAAACGAGGACACTGCATCGATGACATTACCGTCCTTGTCGAGAAGTTCGGCGACAAGAGTATATCTGAACGGAGTTTCGGCATTCCATAACCGCGGAGAAGAAACCCTGATCACTGTTTCCGTTTCATGGGATCCGCTTTCCGAAACGGAGAATCTGTCCGTAAATGTTTCGGAACCCGGGACCAATTTTCCCTCGTCGGAATAAAGTCTGTCGGCAAAAAGAGAATATCTCAGCCGGCATCCGTCATAGCCTTTGCCCGAAAGATCGCGCAAATCCGCTTTTATATTCAGATATCCGTCCCTGTATCCGTTCTCCAGACCGGGAATAATCACAAGATCCCTTATCTGCAGTTTTGCTGTTGAGTAAACGGAAACCGTCCTGAAAATGCCCGGCAGACGGAACATGTCCTGGGCTTCAAGGAAAGACCCGTCCGAATTTCTGTAAACCTCGACGGCAACAAGATTCTCACCGGTCTGAACATAAGGTGTAATATCGAACCTTGCGGCATTCCTCGAATTCTTGCTGAATCCCACATATTTTCCGTTTATCCACAGGTAGAAAAATGAATCCACCCCGTCGAAACTGATGTATATTTCCCGTCCATTCCATTCTTCGGGAATTTCGAAGGTCCTCCTGTAGGAACCCACCTCGTTTCTGGCCTTGTATGTGGTCCAGTTTTCGGGAGGCGTCCTCATGACCCCGCCTCTCCAGTCGTCGGGCCTGACTTCGTGCATGAATATGACAGGCTGGTTGCAATATATCGGAGTACCGTATTTCAGGCTACCGTCCTTGCGGATACCCTGGATATTCCAGCTTGAAGGTACAGGTATCTCATCCCATCCGCTGTCATCATAACTTGTCCTGTAGAATTCCGAAGGACGCTCCCACGGATTGGCAGCCCAGTTGAATTTCCATGTACCGTTCAGGGATTTCCAGTAGCTGCTTTCCTCCGGCAGGACCTTGACTGCAGACTTCACATCGGCAAAATAATGGAACGTCGCCCTCGGCTGTTCCTTGTTCAATGCCAGGACTTCTGGATTGTTCCATTCATTTCCCGAAGGCGCTTCCGCCCGTCCGTATGAATAGCCACCGAGGATTCCGGTTTCATAATTTTCGCATGACTGTATTTGTTTTTTGCATGCATTTTTCTTCAATACGGTGCATAAAGGATCGGACAACAATTTTCCGGCAGCATTCCTTACTGCTGCCGCGATACTGTCGGCACCGGCCCGGTCTCCGGCTGAAGATAATGCCGGAAATGCGGCAAAGGACATTACAACGCACAAGAATATTACAATACGTTTCATTCCCTGTTCCATTTAAATTCAATTGCCATATGATTCATTCAATATTGCATAAAGTTCTTCCAACATTTCCGATGCAGTCATGCCAGAGTCGTAAATTCCTTCAGATGTAAATTTTCCGACACAAGTTTCCAGAACATGCAGCCTCGCTTTTTCTCCCTTCGCTTCCAATTCTTCGCGAAGCATGAATATTTTTTCACAAGCCTGAAGTCCTTCAAGGATTTTCTCGAAACGGATGCTGCTCCTAGGTCCGGGATAAACCATGTAGGTGTCTCCTGCCGCAAAACGGCGGAATCGGGAATCCCTTAAAGGATCTTCAGTCCAACTGTTGAAAGCCCAGCGCAGATAACCGTCATATCCGCCTGCAAGTGCACTGAGAACTGTCCACGCCCCTTCAGCCGGATCGGAAAATGTGAATATATTCGGGAAAGCTTCGGCGCAGCATGTATACATGCAGCTGACCTGGCCTTTAGATCTTCTCTCCCTGATAACCTCTTCCGGAAAATAATTGCCGTAAGGTATGGTCAGATAATGAATATACTGCTGTATTTCATCGTTATAGCTGCCCGCGAGGGATATTTTGAATTCAGGATCAGCCTCTCTGACAAGCCTTATGACCTCCTTCATGTGTTCCATCGGCCTTTCGTCCATTGAAATCATCGTCTTTCCGAACCATCTTTTCTGACGGAGGTGAGCAGCAAAATCCTTGAGGAATGGGAGCCAGTAGTCCTCGTACTCGGGATCTCCGGGAGAAGCCTTGACAAACAGGACTCTTGAAGTTGCCTGGTCATAATAATCGAAAGCCAGGCTCCACGGAACAAGAGTGAAACAGCATATCATGTCCCTAATGCCGACTTCATCCATCATGAAGCTCACCCATTTGTCGAATACGGTATAATCATACGACCATGTTCCGTCGATCTTTTTTATCCTGGTAATCATGCTGTCATAATGATCTTCGGTCTGGCCGTCCCAAGGCTTGTGCATTATGCTCGCCGTGATCGTGCGCTGTCCGGCATCTGCAAGCATCTTCATCAGCGGACGCATGAGTTCGAAATGCTCGTCGCTCCATAATGGCACGCCATGATACCTCGCCACGGCATACGGATTCTGCCATATATCGAGATGGAAACGCCGGTCTTCAGGTTTTGGAAGCGTTCTGTCTAGGACACGTATCTTCAAATCGAGCTTTTCAGGCTTCATGTCGTCTCCCTTAACGGTAACAGTACCCCTGTATATGCCCGGCACGGCATCATCGGGTATATTTATCCTGAACCATACGGGCTGGACAGAACATGGTTCCAGATTCCTCGTTTTCCTTATGTCCAGCACATCGGCAACAATGGAAGAGTCCCATGCAGCCTTGTCCGGCCGATGGCCGCATCCTCCTCTTCCGTCTTTGTTCAGTTCGTCCGTCATCACATATCTGACGAAATGCCCGGAAGCTGCGGATGCCGGTATTACATGACTTCCGTTCCGCAAATCTCCCATTGTAACCTCAATGTTCCGGTATCCGGCTGCAGACCACAGTACGGCCTGGGCATTCACCATTTCCCCTATCCACGCGGAAAGTCCGGCTGCAGTATTTCCGTCAAGATCCGGAACATCATGTTTCCTGTACCTTACATTGGTGCTTCCCCAAGCCAGATGCAGTTTTTCTCCGGCCTTCTTCCAGACTTCCTCTCCGTCATGCGGTTTGGTGTCCGACAGCTCGACATAATCATCATGCATGTCCTGCGCATGGCAAACTGACGCCTCATCCGTCATTTCAAGCACGAGCCGGCCTCCTCCGAGCACTTCCGACACAGGAATTCTGAAATTCTCGAGAGGTTTGCCGTTCAGTTCGGCACTTTGGACATATTTGTTTTCTGCGGAAGCTCCGGCGGCCTCAATGACAAAAGATTTCCCTCTTCCGTACCTGCCGTCAAGCCTGATTGTGATTTTCCTGTATCTCGGAGTACCCAGTTCATAATACGGGTCCTTCCAGTCGCACCCGCCGTTCATCTGGAAAAGACCGATGGCACTCATAACGAACCAGCTGCTCATCTGCCCGAGGTCCTCGTCGCCGGGATAGGCATCATAAGGAGTAGTACCATAATACTGTTCCTGAATGGCCCTTACCCATTTCTGGGTCAGATGCGGCTCTCCGGCCCAATTGAACAGATATGCCACTTCCATGGATGTTTCGTTCCCGTGATTGATAGGATAGTTCGCGAAATCATCTCCGGAAGCATTGAAATTGGCATGGGCTGACTTTTCCATAGCCTGATTCAGACGTTCTACAAAGCGATCCTTCCCGACCATGCGGATCAGCTCTTCGGGATTCTGGGGCACGAACCATGTATAATTGAATGCGTTGCCCTCTGTAAATCCCGGAGTATGATAAGGATCGAACGGTTCCACCCAGTTTCCCTTGTCATCCTTCGGGCGCAGGAATCCCGTATCAGGATCGAAGAGATTCTTCCAGGACTCCGACCTCTTGTTGAAATAGTCATGGTCATCTTCCCTGCCGAGATGTTTAGCCATCTGTCCGAGACACCAGTCATCATAAGCATATTCCATTGTATTGGAAACCATGCCCCATCCAAGAGGGATGTAGCCGAATTTCATATATGGATCCAGGTTTTCGACTCCGACGGTACCTCCTCCTTCATATTTTTCCGGACTCGAAGTCATCATCTTTTTCAAACCCTCATATGCCTCCTCCAGGTCAAAATCACGGATACCGCTCATCCACGCGCCGAAAATCTGCGATATGCAGTGCATTGCGACCATCACTCCGGTATGCTCCACCCCTGCCGGGTCGGTATTGAACCACCCGCTGTTCCTGTAAAGCTGTATTGCCGAACGCGCCCATGCACTCGAAATCTCCGGAGCCATGAGATTGAACAATTGCTGATTGTCCCAGAACGTATTCCAGTACTCGCCGCTGACTATGCAGTCATCGGGCGAATCCAGTCTCCTTACATTTTCCTTTTCATCCACATAACGGCCGTCGAAATCGCTCCATATCGCCTTGGCTGCCAAAGCACGGTAAAGGTTTGTGTAGAATTTCCTTTTCTGGAGATAATCGTCCGTTTCGATGTCTATACGACCGAGATAATCGTTCCATATCCTGACCGCATTTTCCTCGACCTTCTCGAAATCCCAGCCGAAAGGACCGGAAAGTTCCTTTTCCAGATTGTTCCTCGCTCCGTCCAGGTCCACAAGGGAAACACCTGAACGGACAAGGATTTCCTCACCTTCATCTGTCCTGAAATCCAGGAACACCCCGGCATCGCCCCTGCCTTCGATTCTTTTCACATCATAACTGATTTCAGGAACGGAACCGAATTCATGATTGCGGTCCCAGCTCCAAATGTATGACGTAACAGGCTCCACTCCGTCATTCGTCCATCCGTTCATGGCATCGAAAGGCTTGCTGAACTGCAATACGAAATAAAGGGTATATTCCTGTTCGAGACTGTAGCCAGTGAATGCATTGTAATATGTAGCATGCCCCGTAATTTCCGAATTTCCGTTACGCTCTATCACGGCTTCCTTCAGATTGTGCGGATACTCATTCGGAGCGAACATGTCCACGATTATCCTCGCATCATCCCGTTTCGGGAATATATATCTCTGGATTGCCGCCCTCCTGGTCGACGAGACTTCCGCCTTGATTCCGGTATCCGTCATGAACACGGAATACTTCCCTATCCGCGCCTCTTCGCTCGACTTGTCTATTCTCGAACGGTAGCCTTCATCCGGATACTCTTCCCTTCCAGGATTTACATGTAATTCCCCGCATGTCGGCTGCATTATGAACCCGGTCATTGTCCAGTCACTGAAATGATTGAACCCCATTATGTTGTCCACCGTATATTCATAGCCGGCCTTCCATGTCTCGTCCTGATTGTCGGGAGCGATCTGCACCATCGACAAAGGAAGCGACGGGCCCGGCTTGAACATCCATCTGGAATTTCCGGTTCCCATCAGAAGGTCCACGTAATCCGTATACCGGTGCAGAGGTTCCGGACTTCTGGTTATCATGCCGGAATAAATGATATTGTCCCCTTCCCTTATGACAAATTCCTGCTCCTTCTCCTTTTTCACTGCCGGAAGCAGGATTTCCTGTATGCTTTCTCCTTTTTCGACAACACGCACCGTCTTTTTGCCTCCTGTCTCGAAAACCAGCTCTCGGGACCTGTCATACTGAATCATGTCAACCAGAACGGGCTGATAGCGGCGGCCGCCTTTCATGTATTCGAATCCGGCTGCCTCGACGGAACGTATCAGAGTGGAAGAAGCTTTCTCAAGGACGGCCACTCCCGGACACGAAAGCCTTATGCAGTCGAACACGCTCCAGTGTCCGCTCATCTGCCCCATCCGTATCCCGTTCATTCCCTTTTTCAGCCAGGAAGAAGGGAACTCCATTTTTATGGATTTCGGATTTCCTTTCTCTTTTGCGGTAAGCAGGCCATCCGGGGCATCGCCATACAGAGTGAATTCTTTCCGATGTCCGTTTACATCTATTCTCCAGACAGGATTTGATCTGGAACTGACACCGGCAAAGAATACTTCCAGGACACAGGTGCCTTCCACGGGCGCTTTTTCCAGGCCGAACTGTATCATCGGGAAATGTCTCGGATAGTATCCGGCCCAATAGCCTCCGCCTCCCCAGTGGTCAAGAGGACCGGGAAAGACATAAGGCCAGTCCCGGCCTGCATCCGAATATCCGACATAATATGTCTTGACACCGGAAAATTTCCGGAGGAATTCTCCGAAACGGTCAGGATAAAGGGCGAATTCGGATGCGGAGCCGTCCTGCTTCCCTATCTCGAAAAGAATCTTGCCATCAGGAACGGCAGACGGTTTCGCCGACGAAGGGCACGGCGCTGCAAAAGCCATTAACAGAACCGACAGAAGTACAATCAGAGTATTGTGCTTGGAAAAGTATCTCATAATGCAATAACTTATTTTTCAATACCCCATTCGGCAGCTCCTTCTTCTTTCAGCTTTTCAGTATATTCCTTGGCCATGGTCTCGGCCTCCTTTTCCGCCGGAGCGAACGCGTGCGAATATCCATCAACCTTGTCCCATTCGCCCCTCGTGAAATCCGGGAAAGCCACAGGAGCACTGTTGTTGTCCATGGACAATGCACCGAGTTCGGCCAGACAACACCATTCGGCAAGGTCATACACATCCATGTCAAGAGGCAGTCCGTTCTGGAGACAGTAAACAAGTCTGCTGTCCATGATGAAGTCCATGCCTCCGTGACCTCCTACTTCCTTAGCCATTTCCCCGTATCTTGCGAGAAGTGGATGGCGGTATTCGGAAACAAGTCTGTCCATATCTTCACGGGACATGAAACTGTGGGCAGACAGGTCTTCTATGTCAACAGTGGAACCGGATGTCTGCAACTGGTCCGTACTTACTGCATAGCCTTCAATCGGATATTTATTTGCCATTCCCTTCGTACCCGTCAGCTGATAAAGACGGTTATACGGCTGCGGAGTCATCACGTTATGCTGTATCTCGACAACCTTTCCCGCATTTGTACGGAGCAATGTAGTGGTATGGTCTCCGTTACGGAATGAAGTGCATGCCGAATCCGTCCTGCGGCTTACATGTTCCTTTCCGTTGAACGAATCGGTATCCATAGCGACCAATGTGACGAACCTGTCACCTCTGTGGATATTCATAGCCTGTGCTACCGGACCGAGGCCGTGTGTGGCATACACATCCCCTCTGTGACGCATATTGTAATCAAGACGCCATCCGAGGCGGTCTTCCGGACCATTCTTCCAATAATGGTCCCAGAACGGGCTGAGCTCGTGAATGTAGGCTCCCTGTGCCCTTATGATTTCCCCGAACAGACCTTTCCGGGCCATGTTGAGGGTATTCAGTTCGAACCAGTCATAACAGCAGTTTTCAAGTATCATGCAATGCCTGCGGGTAGTCTCGCTGAGATTGATAAGGTCCCAGCAGTCCTGCAGAGTCATGGCGGAAGGAACCTCTATGGCGGCATGCTTCCCGTTTTCCATGGCACATTTCGCTACGGGAACATGATGAAGCCAGTCGGTGGCTATATATACAAGGTCGATGTCTTCTCTCCTGCACAGTTCCTCATATCCCTTTTCTCCGCTGTATATCGCAGCCTTGGGCATGGAAGCGTTCCTGAGGATATTCTGGCAGTTCTCGGCACGGGACTTGTCGTAATCGCACAAGGCTACTATCCTTACACCGGGTATATGCGTAAAACGTTCCACTGCTCCAGGCCCGCGCATTCCCAGACCTACAAATCCGACACGTACCACCGGCAATTCGGGGGCGGCCATACCTATCACGCTTTTCTGCCCTGACGGGCGTTCCGGTGATTCGACGACGATTGTGCCGTCGTTCAAGCTCCAGCGTGTCCCGTATTCATTTACATTCACTTTCTTCCCGCAAAACGAGCAGGATGAAAAAAGGAGGGCAACCAAGACGAATACAATCGCCCTGAAACCGGCAGTTCTGGTTCTTTCTGTTGTCATGGCATTGATATTTAAGGTTATTAGTCAGTTGACAGTATTAACAGTATTATCTGTATACCCATACGTTCAGATGGCTTTCCGGTGAAACGACGGCGAACTTGTAAAATCCGCTTTCCGGATACGCACCCGTATCGAACTCGAATTTTCCGTTTTCCGAAGGGACCGTACCTACCTTGATCCATTCGTCTTCCTTTCCTTCAAGATAATTGTTCGTGAATGACACATAAATGTCGACATTTGATCTTGTGCCGGGATAAGTCTTCCATCCGAGGATAATGTTGTCATCATAATGTCCGGCTCTCAGATCGTATATTCCTTCCTTGCCGATGAACGGAACACCGTCCTGCTCATACATGACGTTTTCAGGCAGCGAAAACCCCATGAACCGGCAGATGGTCGGATTTATATCGGTAAGGGACAGACTGCCTCCATTAAAATGCCGGTTAAGATTCCGGGCATCGGAAGATATCCATACCGTTCTTTCCCTCGAAGTCTGGCCGCCGTGTCCATGACCTGTGTTATCCCTTCCGTGGTCAGTAGTCACTATTATAAGCCAGTCCTCTCCGAAATTCTTTTCCCTGTATGTTACGGAATCCCGGATTTTACCCACAAGCGCATCCGTCTTTATGATATACTCGTCCGCATACTTTCCGTCACCGTAAATATGGAATGCATCGTCAGTATACCAGAAATACACCCAGTTCAAATCCGGAGCTTCATTCCTGATACATGAAGCGGCCTTTTCTGCAACCAGTGAATCAATTCTGTAAATATGCCTGTCATCCTTCAGCGGAGGAAAATTGACATTGTCATGGTCATACCCGTCGAATACATAATCTATCTCCAGATTTCCGGCCTCTTTCCTTCCCTCACCGAGAAGTACAGTCCTGTTGTCCGTCCACGATGAATACACGGCCGTGCTGATATCCCGGTCCTGCTCCTTCGCAATTCTGAAAATCGACCAATACTGATAATTAGGAGACAGGCCGTCATTTCCCCTTACATTATGCTTGTTCATCCATGTTCCGGTAAGGATATTCATGTAACCTATCGCGGAAATGGTCGATGTCTGGGAATACCCTCCGATTTCCCCTCCCGTATAGGCTCTCGAATATCCCCCTTCCCTTGCAACAGCTGATATGTTCTCGGGCTGCAGTCTCTCTATGCAGTCCGCAGGAATGCCGTCCGTAATGATGAATACGACCTTCTTTTCCTTCGCATGAAAGGAAAAAGGCAGTAGAAGAAACAAGAAAAACAAAACAATTTTATTATCCATATACAGGTAAGAATGATTATTCGATGATTTTATTCGGTTTTACCAGCCCATTCCCTGAACATTCCTATCGCCTTTGAAAGGACGCCTGCAGAGCCTTTGAAATGGCCGCTGCCACTCGGGACATTGCCTTTTCCATACCATTCGTAAAAGCCGCCGTTGGCAATCACCCTGTCCAGCATCGGACGCACGGCCTCATAAGCTTCCTCAACCATGCCGTTAGCTATGAGCTGCTGCACCATCCTGCCGCCGAACCACGTCCAGTCGCCTCCGTTCTGATAGCAATATTGCTGCGACATCACTCCATGGAAAAATCCTTCCGGATATGGAGGGTACAGGGTCAGCCCTATGGTAGGCATTCTCGACAGACGCACATTCTCCTGCATACGGGAATACACGGCCCTTATTTCCTTTCGGGACATAAGACCGGCCTCTATCGCGACAGCCGTACCGCCGTGGTAATATATCTCATTTTCATCAAAACCTTCAGGCAATGGAGACTTGTCCAGATATATATGAGGTATGAACTTATTCCTTCCGCTATCCCACAGATGCTTTCTCGCATTCTTCGCGACGGAATCACCGAGTTTTTTCCATTTTTTTACAAGACGCGCATCATCCGTAATTTCCTGGAGATAATCCATTGCAATTATGAACATCGCATTGTCATATATATCTATGGCAGGATATGATTTCTCATTCATGTCGCACCCGAAATCATCATGAGGCTGGACATCGCCCCAGTCCGCAGTCATCGCCCCGTACAAAAGCCCGTATTCGGCGCTGTATCTCTCGGTCATCAGATAGTCTACCATATCCTCTATCCGTTCCATGACCGTCTTTCCGCCGATGACTTCAGAAAGTATGGAACGGTCTCCGGTCTTCCTTACATATTTTCCGACAATCTGTATCAATGAAGTTTCCTGGTCCGTCTCCACAAAAGTGTTCATGTCGCGGGCCCATATCTGGGAATAGCCGGAACCTGCATTAAGTCCCTGACCGATTACGGAACGGGCCATGCTGTCGACAACCTCCAGAGAGGAATCGTTCCTGATTTCATCAGCCAGAGCATCACGGGAACCGCTCCGGGCACAAGATACGGCAACGACCGCCGATGCCGCGAAAAGACAAACCAAATGTTTCATAGTATAATAAATTTAGAATCATAAATAGTCTTCACTCGAACATACATACCATCACTGTCAGTCAATCACCATAACAAGCAAGGCGCATGTTTGTATGAACATAGCAAATATACGAATTAACTGAGAATAAAGGCAATTTTTTAATCTTCGAGCAAACCTTCTTCTTTAAGGACAGCTTCCGTATTTCGGAAAATCTCTAATTTTCTTTTTAATATAGCTTCATCGGATTGCTGTTCTTCGGACAGTTTCCGGTATTCCATATCTACAGGACATATTCTCGCCCTATTTTCCGGTGTAATAATTTCCGAAACATTGTCAAACTCCGCTATCTCTATTTCCACTTCTATTCCTTCTTTTGCTATGTGTCCGGAACTGGCTTTATTTCATTGATTTCCGTAACCCGGATTCTTATCCTGTCTCCCAGCTCCAGATCTTTTCCCGGCCATGACAAAAGATTGATTCTGGAATCCATTCCTCCTATCGTCATATAGCGACCGTCCTTATCATCTTTCTGAGAGACAAACATCACAACGGATATACTTGGTCCTTCAGATGCCACATACATAGCATCATCTTCATTGACTTTTATTTCAAATCCCAACATGACTTTATCAGTTTACTTTCAGACACTTATTCTTCACAATCCAGCATTCAGTACTATACTTTTCACCTCTTCCGGATTGCCATAGTCGAGGATACTGACCGGTTCGGAAACATCTTTGACATTGAATGGAGGTCATCCTGTTTTGCAAAACAACCTCCATTTGTTTTAAAGCCCGACTTTATGCACAATTATCTTCTTGCTTTCTTCCTGGATTGCAGTACCGCATAATATAGGGACTATCGTAAAAAAATTAGAATTTCATAACGAATTGATTGTCAATATTGTATAAAATTCTTATCTTCGTATAAGATAAAAAGAATACCTCCAACCGCCCTGGAAAAGCCGAATTTGGAGGTGTCGCAAAAATTAATCTGCATGGCTAAGGTACAAAATTTCTCTGGAATATCACCCGATCTCCCTTTCACGGAGTTCGATTTTTATGAATTGTATAGGCAGACATTCGCGACCAGCGAGCTGGGAAAAATCAGGAGGAGGCTGCCGCTTGG
>CASGDV010000017.1 GCA_949300335.1 uncultured Bacteroidales bacterium
TCCGTCACACACCTGCTGCCAATGTTCCCGCGAAGCTTTGTCATCGGTCATGGCCAGAAAATCGTCTATTGCCAGAACGAACATCGCATTGTCATAAATATCTATGCTGTAATGGGTATTCTCGTCAATCTCCACTCCCCACTCATGTTCCGGCTGCACATCGCCCCAGTCTGCCGTCGTCGCACCTATGAGAAGTCCGTATTCCGCACTGTATTTTTCATTGAGAAGATATCGCAAAGCCCACTCAAGTCTTTCCCTGACTGTTTTTCCGGCGACAGTTTCATCGAGGTAGGCATAGTCTCCGCTCTTTTCCACATACTGATATACAGCCTGGACCAGAGATGCTTCCTGGTCGGTCTCTACGGTATTCTTATGGGCCGCATAATCAGGAGCATATTCGGAAAGGCGGTATTTATATCCGGAAGGATTGTCCAGATCAGCCTTGTCTATTCCTATATAGCCGTCCACTATATCTCCTGTCCTTCCCTGAAACATGAAAAACGTATTCAGGCTTTTCTTAATCTGATCTGCCGGCATGACATCCATAGCGGCTGTTATGAAAGTATTGAAATCCCTTATCCATACTTCCCCATAACCGTCTCCGGCATTCAATCCGGAAGATATTATGCGATGGGCCATATCATATACAAGAGACATGGACTTGTCTCCCTTTATCTGTTCCTTCAAGTTTTTCATATCGGTACTTCCAGATGTACAGGAAGTCAATATAAATGACACAAGCGAAAAGCCTGCGGCAAACCGTCCCAAAAGCTTCATTTCTTCAAAATTTTCAATATAATAATCCATTCCCGGGCAGGATATTCCTGCATACTCCGGCATATAAAAAACTTGAGTGCAAAAATAACATTTTTGCACTCAAAACAATTACTCTATACCCCAGTTTTTATTCGGAGTGTCACCCATTTCCAGAACAAGTTCCCCTCCCTTCAGCAATTCCGCGGCAGGGAAGCTGAAAGAGTTGAGTTCCTTGCCGTTCAGCGTTGCCTTCTGGACATATATGTTTTTCTTTGAGGCATTGGCCGCTTTTATGACAAATGTCTTTCCCCTGCCGTAGCGTTTCCCGAGATCTATTACAATCTCCTCGAATGCCGGGCTGGCGATTTCGTAAACAGGATTCACGCGGCAGCCTCCATCCGTCTGGAAAAGACCGATGGACGTCATCACAGCCCATGCACTCATCTGTCCCTGGTCCTCGTCGCCGAGATATGCATTTGCAATTCCGCAGCCATAATATCTTTCAAGGATGGATCTGCTCCAACGCTGGGTATGCCATGGATAACCGGCATAGTTGAACAGGAATGCAAAATGCATTGACTGCTGGTTACCCTGAACTACAGGATGATCCCAATACTGGTCGTTAGGAGCATTGTATCTCCATGCCTCGTCCTGGTTGAAACCCCAGAGCAGCCTCTCCATGAAACGGTCCTTGCCGATTTTTTCCACCAATGCAGGAACATCCTGAGGAACAAAGAAAGTAAGCTGCCAAGCATTTCCTTCCACATAATGATGGTTGGCTCCGCTCCTGAAAGGATCGAAATCCTTCATCCAGTTACCCTTGCTGTCTTTCATGTGGCAGTAACCTTCATCGCTTATCACATTCTTCCACCAGTATCCCCTGTCATTGAAAGTCTTGTAAATTTCATCATTTCCAAGAGCTTTTGCAAGCTGGCCGACCGTCCAGTCATCATATGAATACTCCATAGTATTGGAAAAACGTCCCAGATCATAAGGCACATAACCATGCTCCATATATGAAACCAGATCCCTGTTTCCAGCAAATCCCTTGAACACCTTCTGAGCCGGAGTTGTCTGCATTTTCACAGCGGCTTCAAGAGCCTTGTCAGCATCGAAATCACGGATACCCATCTGATATGCACCGACAATCAAAGGTATTTCATGCTCTCCGACCATGACAGGAATATAATTCAGTCCGGCAGGTCCCTTCGCCAGCCATCCGTTTGCATCATACATCGCCAGCTGTGATCTTACCCATTTGCCGCTCCATTCCGGGGTAACAAGATTCCAGAACTGATTCAGATTCCAGAAGGAATTCCAGAATGCATCACATCCGAGCATAACATCATTCTCGGGATCATTCACCTTCCTGATTTTTCCGTCAGTAGAGACCCATTCTCCGTTCACATCACTCCAGATGTTCCTGCTGCATATAGAACGGTACATATTGTTATAGAAACGGACCTTTTCAAGTCTGTCGTCAGTCTTGATTTTCAAACGTCCGAAAAGATCGTTCCATGTATCTTTCTGGTTCTGGACAACTGCGGCAAAGTCCCATCCGAAAGGCCCGGACAGTTCAGTCTCAAGATTTTCAGAAGCATTTGCCACACTTACCAGCGATATACCGGAACGTATCTGCACGACCGGTTCCTTGCCCATATCAAAAGAAAGGAAGAGACCCGCTTCCTTACATGGACCGTTTTCAAGTTCATCCGTATTTTCGATAATCTTGTCATCGCACCACGTACCCATTGAAATTACAGGCTTGTCGAATTCAAGAACAAAATGAAGAGTATAATCCTGTTCTGCATCGCTGCTCCATACTCCCGGAGAATACTGGCGGCACGATCCTTCTATCCTGTAATCACTGACTTTCTTTACGGAGACGTTCTTCAGGGTAAAATCATATTCAGTCTGCGGATGCAGTTCCACAAGGACACGATTGTCCTTCCTGTCAGCAGGGAAAGTGAATCTTTCAAAACCGCATCGTGTAGTAGCTGATATTTCTGCCTTGATATCATAATCCGTAAGTTCCACGCTGTACAGACCAATTCCTGCCGTTTCAGTCCTTTTGTCAATTCTTGAACGGTATCCTTCATCTGGTTTCAGTTCATCACCCACACGCACTTTCAGCGGTCCGTTGGAAGCCATGATGCCAAGTCCTCCCAAAGTCCATTCATGAATATGGCTGAAACAGCCTACGGACTCGAATGAAGGCTGATATCCTGCCTGCCATCCTGCATTCTGGTTGTCAGGACTCATCTTCACCATGCTGAATGGCATCCATGGTCCCGGAGCTATCATCCAGCGGGAGTGAGCAGTTCCTATGCGCGTGTCCACATAATCCGCAAGTGTCTGTACTCTCTGCGGTCCTCTTTCTACCTTTCCCGAAGCGATGACCTTTCCGTCAGCCATTACCGAGTACGAACTGGTCTTTACCTTTTTCACAGCAGGCATCGGAGCTTCAAGCTGATAACGTCCTTTCTCTATTTTCTTTTCCATTATCGTTTTCCCGTCGAGCGCAACGGTCACGAGCGGAGAACCTCCGAGATATTCAAGGTCTACAATCAGCGGTTGTGACGCCGATTTTCCGCTGCCGAGCTGGTAATCCGCCGCCGACACGTTACGCACAAAGACATTTTCAGGAGACGATACCTTCACCCCTGACGGTCCCTCGAGCGATACGCAGTCAAACATAACCCAGGAGCCTTCCAGAACCGTTATGACAACTTCATTGCCGCCTTTCTTCAGAACATCGGAACTTACCGGCACCTCAATCCTGTAAGGGGTAGCTTCCGAATAATCTCCATAAAGAGTACCCTTTTCCTGTATAGGTTCCATCTGGTTCGGCTTCGGCTGTTTTGCGACATCATATCCGTCAGCGGAAAGCTGAACCTTGTAATCAAGGGAGTTCACGGAAATTTTCACAAGAGGAAGAAATTTCTTTGCAAAGTCGGATATATTCACAACAAGCATGTACTCTCCCTCCACCGGCTCGTTCTCGATGCCGAAAAGCACGTTGACCTGATGTGTCCTCCAGCCGGAAGTCGGCCAAGTGCCGCCCCATGTATCCGTAGGTCCGGGAATTATGTACGGAAAATCCTTATCCTCCGAAGATTTCCCGATCAGATAATATTTGTCTTCATAACCGAAATCCTTTGCCAGAAACTTCTTGAAACCATCTGGAGCCAATGCAAATTCATCGGAACGGTTGTCAGCCTTTCCTATCTTCCATATTGTTCCGGAAGCATGGACGGCTGAAAACGATAACAGGCACACGGCCAACAGCAAAATTTTCTTCATTGATTACAAGTTTAATATGTTCATACAAATATTATCTGACAAAGTAAGCAAATCAGATTATATTATGCAAATTATTTTAGACCGTAACCTAATTACATCAAGTCAAGACCACCCTCATGTGTATACATACAGTCATTCCAGACGATACTCTATTGTAAATCTGAATGAAACGCTGCCGCCCCACCACATTGAGAAATTAGTTCCCCAAAGATTGTTGAAAAGACAAAAATGCACCCCTTTGGACAGCTCCGGTTTTTCCCTGGAAAAGTTTATCGCATCCCTTTCACCTGCGGCTATGAGGAAAGCGTCAGGAGAGGTTATTCTGAACTTGCCGGAAGATGTGTATATATCGACATATCTGTCTATTCCATGCATCTGCCTGTTTCCTCCTGCAACAACATTCTCCAGATCAACTTCCTGGCCGGTTTTCTCGGCAACGACCTTTATGATATCCTCCGGCACAAAAGACAGCCAATAGGCTTCCGTAAGACGGTTCTTCGGTTTGTTTATCAATGATACCGTCATTTCGACCTTATTGCGGGAAAGCCGTTCATATCCGATAACCGTATGCTCCGGATAAACACGGCTATCAATCCTTTCATCTTTTCGGAAGGAAACTTCGCATATACGCTCCTGTCCCTTTCCGGCCAGCCCTACCAGTTCGGCATCAGTGGATGCCGAACTCGCCGCGCTGTTTTCCAGACCGGGCTTACCGTTGTCCGCTATGGCCCAGTATACGTCACTGGTCAGATATGATTTTCTGAATTCTTCATAGTCCGCTTCCGAAAATGTCTGGTAAGAAAGTTCCCCGAGTTTCATTCCGGCAAAGTCATAACGTCCGTTTTCATCTATTTTCCTGTTCTTCACACTTTTCCTGAAGTCTATGTCCGCATATTTTGCAGGAATTCCGGCAATTTTTTCCAGTTCGTCAAGCGCTTCAGCCTGCAATTCTCCCGGAAGAATATCGACAGCCTGCCATATATAGTCATCCAGTTCTTTCCATGACTTTTCCATTTTCATGAACTCAGGCAAGGCAAGAGAAGATGTGAATATGTCGAAATCATATTTGTCCCAATTACCCAGATGGGACTTTACGTCCAGTCCCCATGTATGTTCCGCAATCATCCCGAGCCTGACGGCAAAATCCGTCGCCGCATCGCTTCCCCTTGAGAGTTTTCCGGAATCGAGCCACTCCGAGAAAAGTCTGGACAAGGCCCTGTATTCCGCCATCCTCAAAGGAGCACTTCCATAGCCGTATATCCATGTATCCCCTATTTCGGATGTCAGAACAGGCAGTTCGTCCCTCACTTTCTCAAGTTCCTCAGCCACTTCATTGAAAGATGCGGCAACTATGGAGGCTCCCGGATATCTGGCATGCAGTTCCGAATATATCCTGCGGACATCGGCAACCGTGTGCGGGCCATGATTGTCATTTGTGAAATTTATGGAAACCACAGTCCTGCCTCCGGGAAGAATCATATCCTCGCCGTAGGAACTTTGGTATACCAGGATTATCTCGCTGCCGTCAGGAGACTTCCAGATGCATGGTGACGGGACATCGGGATTAGCGACTGCCGAGTTGACCCCCACATGGAGCATTCTGATGCCGGCACCGGCCAGAACAGGCACGATTCCCCGGGTATGTCCCGGAACATCAGTCATCTTCGCAGCAATCGTTTTCTTCGAATATTTCCTGTCAAGCCTTGCTGAAAGCATCATCAGTTCCTCATACATGTCTTTTGTCAAACTTTCGGATTCCACAGTATAAGGAACTCCGTTCCATACAATATCCCCTCGGGAAATGGCCTTTTCAAGCACTTCAACCCGTTCCGGGGAAGCATTCCGGAGATACGCATCTATGAGCCATGCACCGGTGGTCCACACATAACGTTCCCCGCTTCCGGAACTCCTGAGTTCATCTGCAACCGCTATGGCCTTGGGGATGAATTCATCTATGTAACGCTGCTCGACGGCAGAACTCAGATCGGTAAATCCGATATCGAGATGTGTTTTGAACAGGACAAGGACTTTTTCTACTTTCCCGTTCCCTGAATCCGATTCCGCAATAACTTCCGGTTTCGGAACAAGGAAGATTGCAGACAGAACAATAAAAAAATATCTTATATTTTTCATACCATAAATTATTTACTTCTTGATTGTTCCGTTTTCTGTCCCCCATGAGGATGACGGAACATCTTCGGTTTCATATTCCATCATACCTCCTCCGGCAATGTCATTCCATTCAAGCCATGTAGAGTCGTAACTTTCACCGTCTAACCTGAGTGAACGGATATACCTCCCTTCGCCAGTCTTTATATTCAATGTTCCTTCATTGAAATGGATCGAAATGTCGGAGAATTGAGGTTTGTTCAGGCAGAAAACAGCTTCTCCCGGAATCATAGGATACATTCCGATTGAAGCGAAAACATACCATGCCCCCATAGTTCCGCAGTCATCATTCCCCGGAAGACCGTCCGGAGACGAGGAGTATGCCTCATCAAATATGCGTGATAATATATCTGAAGTCTTGTATGGCTTTCCTATAACGTTATATATCCACGGAACCTGAAAATCAGGTTCATTGCCTGCTGCGAAATAATGGTCGTCATACCCTGCATCTATCCTTACAAACAGGGAATCCAGACGGGCTTCCGCAGCAGACGCACCGCCCATGGTATCTATCAGTGCAGGCAGGTCATACGGAACCATCCAGAAATAGTTTTCCTTGGTGGCCTCCCTCCAGTCGGCATCTGGTGATTTCCAGCTCATGTCGTCATTGTTTCTTGAACGGAGCCAGTTTGTTGAAGGGTCATAAAGATTCCTCCAGTTTCCCGCCCTGTCGATAAAATACCGGCCCTCGCGGTCATTTCCGAGCGCATCAATTGCAAAACGTCCTATGGCATAGTCTGCCGATGTATATTCCAGACACAATGAAGCATTCTCTATACCCTTTTCCATATAGGTGGACAGGCCGGGACGGACTTCAATATTCTGCGATCTTGTTCCGGGAACAGTAGCACCTCTTTTCATGTGCTCATAGGCTGTCTTGACATCAAAATCGCGCCCGCCGAAAGCATATGTATTGGCTATTATTATGGAAGAGGGGTCACCATGCATGATTCCTGTCTCCACGTTTGCCAGAATCCAGCGTCCGAGACCGCCGGACTGCTCCGCGAAGTCCACAAGAGACTGCATCATATCTGAAGACTCCTTCGGATAAAGCATTGCAAGCAACTGGCATTGCGTACGGTATGTATCCCAACCGCTGAATACCGAATATGCTGTCCTTCCTCCGGATACTTTATGTACATTGTAGTCCGCACCCATATATTCTCCGTTCACATCGCTGAAAACGCTGGGATGAATCAGAGAATGATAAAAATGTGTATAGAATTGTTTAATGCGGTCCTCTGATCCGCCCTTTACTTCTATCTTTCCAAGATTGTCATTCCACACTTTCTTAGTATCAGCAAGCACCTCATCGAACGTTCTTCCTCCATTGTCAGTTCTCAGGTTTTCCCAGGCATTCTCTACGGAAACATAAGAAATCGCAACCTTATACTCTACAGTTTTATCTCCCGATGTATCGAAAATGAAATAGCAGCCCGAATTCCGGCCTCCTACCACAGCCCTGCCCTTCCTGAGATCTTTTCCGAGCCATGTCCCGGTTTCAATTGCAGGACGGCTGAACTCGGCGGCAAAGTATACCCTGTAATCAGTCCTGCTTCCGCAGAAATCACCGCCGTCCGCATATCCCTCGCAAGTCGAAGGAGATGTTATCTTGACTGAAGCATGGTTCACGAAAGTGGAACTTACACCGGAACCGATGATAACACTTCCTTGGTCAGAAGAAGGGAAAGAGAAACGCAGTACTCCGCTCCTCAACGAAACCGTGGCCTCGCATGAAATGCCGTCACCATATCCGAGAGACATGTAACCGGCTTCCGAACTCCGAATATCATTATATACCGGGAAAGAATTCATGTCATCCGGAGATACTGAAACTTTTCCCGAAAGAGGGATAACCGGAAAGTTCCCCATCTGGGAACAGCCGGCTCCGGAAATCTGGTTGACGACTATGCCTCTCTGGGGAGAAAAGAAAGAAGGCGTGAGCTGAACCATTCCGAAAGGATATGTTGCACCAAGGAATGTATAGCCGCATTCAAGCCCGCTGCCCTTCGTCCCTATCCTGGTATCGACCATGGCGGCATAATCCGTTCCGGACAGCTGTCCCGTCTGACATGAAGCTGCTACGACTGCAGCAAAAGAAATGATAATGCGTTTCAATCTGATCATATGCTGTAGAGTTTTTTTATTGCTTTGAAAAATTATCAGGAACTCAGTTCCTTGAAAGTGTTTTGAAACAATTGACACATGAAGGAATTTCATCTTTGTAATGGGAAACGTATATCATGGTCTTGCGCGGATCGGAACAGAATTCACCGATAACTTTTAATGCCAGTGACTTTTTACCGGTATCCAGTCCGTGAAGAGGCTCGTCAAGGATAAGAAGTTCCGGATTCTTTACAAAGGCACGGACCAGAAGCACCAGACGCTGTTCACCGTATGATATTTTCATGAAAGACCTGGACATGAGATTTTCGGCCCGGAAGCACCTCATCCATGCTTCCGCCATACGGTACTGTTCGTCCGAACAATGTCCGGACAGGCCTATCGAATCGAAAAATCCGCTCGCCGCCACATCCAGGCAGCTGATATCCTCAAGATAATAAGTATGCATATCAGGAGAAAGATAACCTATCCGTTTCTTTATGTCCCATATGCTTTCCCCCGTCCCCCGGCGGCGCCCGAATATGGAAATGTCATTCCGGTATGCCTGGGGGTTGTCTCCACATACCAGGCTGAGCAATGTAGACTTTCCGCTGCCGTTGGGACCGGTCAGAGCCCACTTTTCGCCACGATGTACCTCCCAATCCATATTTTCGACTATTGCCGTATCTCCCAGACGGACGGATACGTTTTTCATCAGAACAACATCCTCCCCGACGCCATTCCCCTCAGGGCGCATCGAACTGTCATCCTCACCTGAGACAGGAAGCATGAAACGCCCGGTTTTTATCATGGAGTCACAGACAGACGTTTCCGGGAAAAGGGAATCAAGAAGGCTCCGGTCGGAAAGGAAGTCATTCCTGTCAACAGGAGTTCCGACATGCAGGCCGGAAACAGGAAGGACCTTGTCGATCCATTCCGGAAGATCCTTCGTCTGCGACAGGACCAATATTATCTGCAGTCCGCTACGTGACAGATCCAGCAAAGTCCTGTCGAGAATCTTTCTCGAACCTTCATCCAGTCCTATGAACGGATTGTCCAGAATAAGTACGGCTGGTTCCGTCATAAGCACCCTGGCAACAAGGAATTTGCGCAGTTCTCCGCTGGAAAGTGATACGAGGCGCTTATGCAGGAGCTGGTCTATGCCCATCAGGGAAACATATCTGTCCCTGACCTTTTCATCAAATCCTTCGAGCAGAGTCCCTGCCGGAGGTGAAAGTTCGGCATCGCTGGAATTCCATCTTTGCTGATAATACATGCTGCCCGCATCAGACAGAGAATAGATATCCCTGAACGAGACGGATTTGACGGAACCTGATATCTCACTGCCTTCACCGTCATGCATCGTTATACGGCCCGAACCGAGAACAATCCTACCTCTAAGCGTATCTGTCAACAAGGTTTTTCCTGCACCGTTCGGGCCGACAAAAGCCCAGTTGGTGCCATCTTCAATCGTCAATGTGACAGGCTCCGCCAGTCTGAACGGGGAGAACCGGGCCACAGCATTTTCAACAACAATCTTCATTTCCGCCTTGATCCGTCATTCTGAAACATTAAGTTCGACAACCGCCGGCTCAAGCAGCGGCGATGTGAAGCTGAGCCTGACATTTCCGGGCACTCCGATTGACCTGACATATGCAAGCAGCCTTCCGCGGAAAGCTCTGTGAACATTGTCGGTATAATCGCTCATATCGGAATTGTTGCTTCCTTCCAGTCCCAGCAATTCCGCAGGGCCTTCAATATCACATCTGATATTATTGTCCGCAAGTTTCACCATATTGCCTTTCTCATCGAGAATTTCTATCACGACATGGACAGTCTCCTTGCCGGCAGATACATCAGTCCTGTCCGCAACCGCCCTTATAGAATACGGACGTCCGGAAGTCTTGACCGTATATTCCGACAACACATTCCCGTCCGCATCACAGCCTTCCGCACGGAGTTCTCCGGAAGAAAAAGGTATGTCCCAGTATATTATCCCTGTCCGTGGGTCATAGGGTTTCATTTCACCTATTACCTTTCCGTCAAGGAGAAGACGGGCGAACGGAGCGTTCGTATAACATACGGCCCTTATTTTCTGTCCGTCCTCAAAATTCCAGTCGTCCCACGCATCGACGGAAAGATAATCACCGTAAGGATAAGTTCCAAGATATGTCACGGGATCTTCACTCCACAATGATGCCCTGAACCACCCCCTCGGCTTGACGAAACTCCCGAAATCAAGAAGTCCTGTGTAAAATCCGCGTGAAGGCCACGGGCCCGATTCACCGAGATAGTCGGTTCCCGTCCATATGAACTGCCCGAATATGAAGTCCTTGTTCTTCACGGCATACCACGCATCTATGTCCGGACGGTTCTCGCTTCCGTAAATGATTCGCTCAGGATATTTCTCATGGTCCATGTCATAACGGTCTTCGGTATAATTGTAGCCGACGACATCGACAGCTTCCGGATATTCCGTTTCATTTGACATGACGACTCCTGCAAGGGCACCTGTAACAGGGCGTGAAGTATCGACAGCCTTGATACACGCAGCAAGACGTTTTGCTATTTTTCCTATCCTCCGTGCATCGGGAGCATCCGGATTGTACCCTCCGAACATAGGCTGCGATATGCTGGAACCGTCCAGTATCGGATGGGAATACGGATCGTTAGGATAATCGACTTCATTGCCGATGCTCCATAAAAACACTGACGGGTGATTCCTGTCACGCCTTACCATATCCGTGACATCCCGGTCTATCCATTCCTCAAAGAAGTCATAGCTTCCCTGATATCCCGGAGTACCCACATTCCATCCCTTAAGCCATTTCCTTTTGGGAAATTCCCATTCGTCCGAAGCCTCGTCCATGACCAAAAGGCCTATTTCATCACAAATTTCATATACAGCAGGAGCCTGCGGATTATGACTCATGCGAACAGCGTTAACCCCTATTTTCTTGAGATTGCGCAGCCTCCTTTCCCATACCTCGTCCGGTACAGCAGCACCGAGGACACCCGCATCGTGATGCAGGCAGACTCCCTTTACTTTCATCCATTCTCCATTGAGAGCGAAACCTTTGTCCGGATCGAAATCAAGTGTCCTCAGTCCCATCGGGACAGAACAACTGTCCACCACCTCATCTTCACGGTAAAGAATTACCTCCAAACTGTAAAGATATGGGTCGTCAAGATTCCACCTGTGAGGTTTCTTTATCCTGAGTACAGTCGCACCCCCGGCAAGATTTCCGGAAACAGCACCGACTTTTTCCTCACCTTTCGCCACCAGTCTGCCACCGGCATCCATAACTCTGAAACCAACCTTCAGCCTGTCAGACGTCCGTTCATGGAAGTCTACCGAGTATTCGACCTCCACTTCCGCTTCCTTGTCATTGATTTGCAACAATCTGTATGCAGCGCCCCACTGGGAAAGATGTATCTGTGGAGCCGATATGAGCCATACATCACGATATATGCCCGACCCGGTATACCATCTGGAATCCGCATAACGGCTGTGGTCGACCCTCACAGCAATTACATTTTCACCTTCTGTGAGGTACGGTGTCAGATCATACATGAAGGAAACATACCCGTTCGGACGGACACCGAGAAGATTGCCGTTGAGATATACTTCGCTTCTGTTATATATACCTTCGAAATATACATAGTGCCTTTCTGACAGATCACCGGCGGAAAAATGCTTCCTGTACCAGGAGATTCCTCCAGGGAGATAACCGGTACAGCTTGCCAGATCGGGGGAAAGCTGATGTTCCACTGACCAGTCATGAGGCAGGTCGAGTTTTCTCCAGCCGCCGTCGTCATAACCGGCGGTTTTCATTGCCGGGTCATCCGCCAGCACATAAAGCCAGCCGTCATTGAAGGATTCCGGCTTTCCGAACGACACCTGAGCTGCCGCCATAAAAGGCAGTACAAGCAGCGGCAAAGCCAAAAGAAGTGTTTTCATAATTTTCATAGCAGATATCATTTTTTGTAAATATACATGAAATGTATTGAAACGGCAGACCGTAATCAAACAATTGAAGATATACAAATCCGTCAAACGGAACAAACGTGACAAATTTATCAAATTATATTAAATTTGCAGGTCAATTCTTAATTTTTTGAAAATGAACAGGACCATAATTACGGTCGTCGGAAAAGACACCGTAGGAATCATCGCGAAAGTATGCACTTATCTTGCGGAAAAAGGAATCAACATCCTTGATATAACGCAGACAATCGTGCAGGGATATTTCAACATGATGATGATTGTCGACACCAGCGGTCTGAAAGAGGAATTCACATCTCTGGTAACTGACCTGGATGTGATAGGCATGGGACTGGGTGTCCAGATAAAATGTCAGAGAGAGGAAATCTTCGACAAGATGCACAGGATATAAAACAGGACTTGCAATGATAAACATCAATGAGGTCATAGAGACCAACAAAATGATTGAAGAGGAGAACCTTGATGTCAGAACAATAACCATAGGCATAAATCTCCTTGACTGCGCTGCGGCAAGCGTCGACGATGTCTGCAGGAACATTTATGAAAAGATAACAGGCATTGCAGGAAAACTGTCCTCCACCGCAGATAACATTTCCGCCGAATTCGGTATACCTATCGTAAACAAAAGGATATCCGTTACACCGATTTCACTTGTGGGGGCATCTTCATGCAAGTCACCTGAGGATTTCGTCAGAATAGCCATGACACTGGACAAGGCAGCAGGGAATCTCGGAGTAAATTTTCTGGGAGGATATTCGGCCGTAGTGTCTAAAGGAATGACTCATAGCGACAGAATGCTGATTGAATCCATTCCGGAAGCCATGGCGGTAACGGAAAGGATATGCAGTTCGGTCAATGTTGGTTCCACGAAGACAGGAATAGACATGGATGCCGTAAGGCTGATGGGACAAATTGTCAAGGAGACCGCGTCAAGGACGGCAGACCGTGATTCCCTGGGTTGCGCAAAACTTGTTGTCCTTTGCAACGCTCCGGATGACAACCCGTTCATGGCCGGGGCCTTCCACGGCATAACGGAAAGCGACGCGGTAATCAATGTCGGGGTCAGCGGTCCCGGCGTAGTAAAACATGCTCTTGAGAAGGTTCGCGGAGAAAATTTCGAAGTCCTTTGTGAAACAATCAAGAAGACAGCTTTCAAGATTACGAGAGTAGGACAGCTGGTAGCCCAGGAAGCATCAAGAAGACTCGGCATTCCTTTCGGAATCATAGATCTTTCACTGGCCCCGACTCCGGCAATAGGGGACAGCGTTGCGGACATCCTGCATGAAATAGGTGTGGAAAAGGCAGGTGCACCGGGAACGACTGCCGCCCTTGCAATGCTGAACGACCAGGTCAAGAAAGGCGGAGTGATGGCATCTTCATATGTGGGAGGTCTCAGCGGAGCATTCATTCCTGTCAGTGAAGACCAGGGTATGATTGATGCGGCCGAATGCGGGGCCCTGACGATAGAGAAACTTGAAGCCATGACCTGCGTCTGTTCCGTAGGACTGGATATGATTGCCATTCCGGGAGACACGCCTGCCGCAACCATTTCCGGAATAATCGCAGATGAGGCTGCAATAGGGATGATAAATCAGAAAACCACGGCAGTAAGAATAATACCGGTAGCGGGAAAAGGTGTCGGAGATACCGTGGAATTCGGGGGATTGCTCGGACATGCCCCGATCATGCCTGTCAACAGATACGGGTGTGACGATTTCATAAACAGGACCGGAAGGATTCCTGCCCCTATACACAGTTTCAAGAATTAGATCCAAAGCACACAGAACTGAAGAAATCAAAACAAAAAAACAGAGATATGTATCCATTAAAATTCAAACCAATCCTGAAAACGGTAGTTTGGGGCGGAGAAAAGATAGCTCCATTCAAGAACATTGAAACAGACCAGCACAATATAGGAGAAAGCTGGGAACTTTCCGGTGTGAAAGGGAACGAATCCGTTGTAAGCAACGGAGAATATGCCGGACAGACAATCACCGAACTCATCGGGCGTTTCAAAGGCGAACTCATCGGGGAAAAAAATTTTGAAAAGACCGGCACGGAATTCCCTCTCCTCATCAAATTCATTGATGCAAAGCAGGACCTCTCGATCCAGGTTCATCCGGACGACAGGCTCGCTGCAGAAAGGCACAATTCAAAAGGAAAAACAGAAATGTGGTATGTTGCCGGAGCAGACAAGGATGCGCATCTGATGTCAGGTCTCACAAAGGAAATTACGCCGGAGGAATATGCATCCAAGGTTGCCGACAACACCATAACCGATGTACTGCATGATTACAAGGTGAAGGCAGGAGACGTCTTCTTCCTTCCTGCCGGGCGAATACACAGTATAGGAGCCGGTTCGTTCATAGCTGAAATACAGCAGACATCCGACATCACGTACCGGATTTACGACTTCGGCAGACTGGGTCTTGACGGCAAGCCGAGAGAACTTCATACGGAACTCTCAAAAGCTGCCATCGACTATTCCGTCCTTCCGGATTATAAGACTCATTATGACCCGAAGAAGAATGAAGAAACTGTCCTTGTAGATTGCAACTATTTCACGACATCACTCTATGATCTTGACAAGGACTATGAAAAAGACCTTAGCGGGATGGATTCATTCCTGATTGTCATCTGCCTTGAAGGAAAGGGAATCCTGACCGATGACAAAGGAAATGAAACGAGCATGCAGCAGGGCGAAACAATCCTTGTTCCGGCTTCAGCTCAAAAAATCACAATATCGACCGGCGGAGTGAAATTCCTTACAAGCTATATACGTTAATATCAGATTATGCCAGGCCGGCAAGCAATGATTGCGGAAGAGCCGGCATGGCACCTTCACAGGAACAGACATAAGCGGAAATGCCTACGGCGAAAGCATGTGCTTCGGCAACCGGCTTCCCTGAAAGGACAGCCGCAACGAATGCTGCAGTGAAGGAGTCTCCGGCACCTACAGTATCGGCAACATCGACTTTCGGTGTAGGAAGAAAAGAATGGCTCCCGTCATTGACAAACACATGGCTTCCGTCCGTGCCGCAGGTAAGTACCAGCATTTTCAGGCCGTATCTGCGCATAAGGGTTTCCGAATAATCTTCCAGACAGTCGCCGCAGAGTGAAAAAACTCCGGCGACTGTCTTCATTTCATCATCATTGATCTTTAGTATATCGGTTTTGGCGAGATTCCCTTCTATTATTTCAGGACTCCAGAAATCCTGCCTGAGATTAATGTCATAAATTTTCAGGCAAGCGTCTCCCGCAACATCCAGGAAACGGCGGATTGTAGCCCGCGAAACGGCAGTACGGCATGCAAGTGTCTCGAAACAGACAGCGGAAGCCTCGGATGCGAGCTGTTCCAGCTTATCTGTAAATACAATGTTGTCCCATGCAACATTTTCCTTGATATCATATTCCGGTATACCCCGGGTATCAACTTTCACCTCTACACGTCCTGTCGGGAAAGGTACGGTCTGGATATCAGCTGAAATTTTCCTGTCCTTGAAGATATCCGTCAGTTCCCTGCCCGAAGCATCATCGCCGACGGCACTCACCACATGTCCGTCGAAGCCCATCTGGGAAATATGATATGCAAAATTCGCCGGAGCTCCGCCCGGTTTCGGGCCGGATGGAAGCATGTCCCACAGGACCTCCCCTATTCCGGCTGCAATCTTCCTTCTCTCCATATCATCTGCTTTCTTCCAATCATTGTCACTCGTTTACAAGACCCCTTGCCCGCAAGAGTGCCGAAGGATCCGGGTCGGCTCCGCGGAAGCGTCTGTAAAGAACCATAGGTTCCTCACTGCCGCCTTTTTCAAGAATGTTTTTCCTGAAGGAATAGGACACAACTTTATCGAAAATCCCCTTTTTCCTGAACAATTCGAAAGCATCCTTGTCAAGAACTTCGGCCCAGAGATAGCTGTAGTAGCCGGCACTGTATCCGCTGTTGAAAATATGGTTGAAATAAGTAGTCCTGTATCTCGGAATTATCTCGTCTATCAGTCCCATTTCCTCACACACCTTTTTCTCGAAAGCAACAGGATCAATTCCGTCGACAGACTGAAGTTCATGCCATTTCATATCCAGAATCGATGCTGCCACGAGTTCGGTCGTCATGAATCCCTGGTTGAATTTCGATACCTTTCCTATTTTCTCAATCAGCCCGTCCGGAATGACCTCCCCCGTTTCATAATGGCGCGCATATGTAGCAAGGACCTCCGGCTGGAAAGCCCAGTTTTCATTTATCTGCGAAGGCAGCTCTACGAAATCGCGGGCGACACTGGTGCCGCTCACGCTTTTATAAGTACATTCACTGAGCAATCCGTGAAGCGCATGACCGAATTCATGGAACATTGTAGCCACCTCGTCGAGCGTAAGCAGTGAAGGAGAAGACCCGGAAGGTTTCGTGAAGTTGCCCACATTGACGATTACCGGCCTTATATCCTCGCCCTTTGAATTGACATACTGGTTCCTGATATTGTTCATCCAGGCTCCGCCCCTCTTCGAACTGCGCGGATAATAATCCGTAAGCAGGATTCCTACAAGCGAGCCGTCTGAATCAGTAATCTTGAAACCTTCCACGTCTGGGTGATATACAGGAATACTGTCCAGTTTTTCAAACTTGAGTCCATAGAGCCTTCCCGCCGTGGCGAAAACTCCGGCCCTGACATTTTCCATCTTGAAATACGGTTTGATTTCAGCTTCATCAAGGTCATATTCGGCTTTTCTGACCTTTTCCGTATAGTAAGCCCAGTCCCACGGCCTTATGACGGAAGTGGAATCATCAGGCAGAAGGCCGGCAGCTACATCCTCATTCATTTTTTCCTGAAGCCTTGCCAGTTCCTCCTTTGCCCTGGCAACGGCAGGAACGAACAGTTCCTCAAGAAATCTGTCTACGGTTTCATGGTCATGTGCCATCTTGTCGGAAAGAATGAAATCCGCAGGATTGTCATACCCGAGCATTGACGCCTTTTCTATACGGAGTTTCATTATGTCCAGAACAATCTGCTTGTTGTCGTTCCTGTCGTCATTGTTACCTCGGGACGAATAGGCACGGAACATCTTTTCCCTCAAATCTCTCCGGGAACTGTATGTCATGAAAGGAACATAGCTCGGATTATGCAGAGTGAACATCCATCCTTTTTCTCCGGCTGCCTCCGCATCCGACGCCGCTGAAGCAAGCACCGGCTCAGGCAATCCGGCAATTTCAGAAGAATCGGTCAGCAGAAGTCTGAAAGCATTTGTCTCAGCAAGCAGATTGTTGCCGAATTTCAGTTCGAGGGAAGAAAGCGATGCATTTATTTCTCTCATTCTCGCCTGGGCAGCATCATCCAGAGAAATTCCGTTGTTCACGAAATTCCTGTACATCTTCTCCAACGCCATCATCTGCTCACTTGTAAGTTTCAGGTCCTTCCTGTTTTCATACAGTTCCTCAACTCTCTCGAACAGGTAAGGATTCATGAATATGTTGTCATTATGTTCCGACAGCATTGGAATGACCTTTGCGACAATTTTCTGCAGGGAAGGAGTTGCATCCGATTCGGACAGGTTGAACAACACCCCTGTTACCCTGTCCAGTATCTCTCCGGAACGGTCAAATGCCGCGACGGTATTTTCAAACGTCGGTTTTTCGCTGTCGGCAATTATGGCATCTATCTCGCTTTGCTGCTGTCTTATGCCGATTTTTACAGCAGGGATATAATGTTTTTCCTTGATTATACCGAAATCCGGTATCCCGTACGGGGTGTCCCATTCCGCAAGAAACGGATTAATCTCCTTGCAAGACATTGTAAGCATGGTCAATAACGTAAAAACAATCAATCTTTTCATAACAGGCAGGTTCTAATACAATTTGTGCGGCCATACCCGCAGGCACAGCCACACAAAGATACAAATTATTCCGGTTAATATCACTCGGCAATTTCAACTCCGTCAAGATCCAGAAGAGTGAACTGGGTTTCATTGTTGTAGACGGTAAGTATGCCTGTCATATTGACCTTCGCACCATCAAGTATTTCCCTGGCTATTTCGGTGTCTGCAAATCTGGCATATCCGCTTGAACGTACCTGCACAGAAGTATTGCCCATCCGGAAATACTGGCTTACCGAATATGCTGTCGGGACAATGTCATCCTTTACATCCTTGACTTTTGCAGACTTGTCAGCGATGTCACATTCGTCAAAGTACCCGTTCTTGAGATTTTCCGTAAACTTGTTCTTTGACATGGCCCATGTGGTCACGTTCCATGTCTGGTCGGACAGGAATATCCTGTTTGCCTGATCCTTCTTGTTCTTGTTCGGATCTATGTATGCAAGGCAGAAAATCTCATTGTCATAGACAAGTCCCTTTATCGTGACATATTTCCCGAGATTTTCCTTTTTCTTGAGATCAGCTTCTTCCACCACCTGAGGTGCAAGAGGCTCGGCAAACTCGCCCCTGAAGACATGTGCGTCTATTATATACTGAACGTCAAGATAAGAAGTATCGTATTCTCCTGTCATGTCTTCATATCCGAGCTGGACCATTCCGTTGTATGACCCCAGCGTAAGCCCGTCACAGACAACATACACCCATTGCCCGAGCTTATAGTCATTATAGAGTCCTGTCTTGCCTATCTTTATTTCAATTCCTCCGGTCGCATCCTGTATATAGATGCTTTTGTAGATGTTTCCAGACTGGTCTGAAGTGGAAACCTGACCACCAATGACAAGCCTTTCCTGTATCTTGAGAGGTTTTCCCTTGTACATATCCTTGAGTTCGCCTATCGTGATGTTCGGCTCCATGGTAACCTTCTCATAATCCCCTGGTTCATCATATTTTCCGGTAAAAACGGGCTGGAATTCCTCGCAGGAAGCCAGAAGGACGGCCACGGCAAGTATCGTCAATGTCTTAATATATTTCATATTCATAATAAAATCATATCAAATCGTTCAACTGCACTAAAATCTGAAATACAGGTTCAGCATGTAATTGGCCCCGTACATATAGAAATATTTGGAGTCAAATCTGTAATAGCGTTCGCCGCTCTTGCTGTCCACAAGCCTGGTCTGCTCATATCCGCCGGTCTTGACATTCCTGTTATTCAGGATATTGTTGACCTGCAATGAGAAGCCTATATTGTATTTCCTGTCTATATACCAAGATTTCCCTATACTTGCATTCAGAAGGAAAGCTGGATCGAAACGCTCCTGAGAAGCCATGTACTCCACTTCCTCCGGTGTGGTTATCAGATCAGGCCCTGCCACTATCATATCGGTTCTGTATAAAGGATTCATGTCAAGATACGAATTGGCAAAATACTGGGCGTTGAGTTCAAAGAACCAATATGAATTTGTCCTGTAGTTGAATCCCAGATTTGTTGCCAGTTGAGGCGAACTCGGGACATAATGTTTCTGATATTTCTCAATAATGTAATTTCCGTTGTCATCCTTGTCATAAGTTGTTACACCATCCTTGACTGTCTTCCTGTATACAGGATGTGAAGCCCAATACGGAAGCATGACATCATCGAAAATCACGGCTGAACTGTTGTCAATCGTCATTGTCATCCTCGGTGCTGATGTATACACATATTCTCCCCAGCTTACTACACCCTGGAGTGACAGTCCTTCAAGGAAGAATGGAATCCTGAAACCGAGTTCGAGACCGGCATGGCGCTGGTCAATGCCGCTCATCGCAAAATTCACGAACGAATTCTGAGAGTCGTCATAGAAACTCATCATGTCTGTCTGATCCATTATCTTGGTCCAGAAAGCCGTAACGCGCAGGTCATAGCCCTGATTACTGTACTGATAATTTATGTCACCGGAAACAGTCTTTATCGTAGTGATGTTGGGATTGATGCTGTTTCTTGTTCTCGGAGAAATATAAGCCTGTGAAAACGTAGGAGCATCGTTGATATAGCTTGCATCGGCAAAAATCCTGTGACCTCCGCTGAAATTGTAGTTCAGCCCGAGTTTTCCGGAATAAACGAAAAACTCGTTTACGGCAGAACGCCCCTTGGATGTTATGGCCTCTCCCGTATGCGGATCGTATGTCGTAAGTTTCTGACCGTTGTAGAAGATTTCCTCTCCATTGTCATCCAGTCCTGCAAACAGACCTTTCCGTACCAGTCCTTCACGCCAGAAAGAATTGTATCCGGCTTCCGCTGCCAAATTGATATTCAGGGATCCGACATTGAAAGCGGCATTAGCCCACAATCCGGCATTGCGGACATGAGCATAATAATCATATCCGTACTTGTCTCCTTTGGCCAGCTGCTGAGGCTTCCCATGTTCAAAAAAGTAATCCAGATCATTCTGTATCATAGTCGGAGAGGCCGCAAAATCGCGTTCCGCGAACTGGTCGATATTCAGATAATATTCTCCTCCGAGAAGATCATCCATGAGTTTGTAATGTTCCGAACGGTTCCATTTCATGTTTACACCTCCGGTCAACGTGAAAAGACGGCTTGCCCTCCATTTCAGGTTCATGTTGAGATTGATGTCATGCTGGTCGACACGCCTCTGCTCTATAACATACTTCGAACGTTTCAATCCGTCCGAATCCACGTTGAATCTGTTGACATTGTACAATCTGTCCCAATCCACATACCTTGTACTCGCATAGTCTGATTCCCAGGCCTCCTTAGCCCATGCATATTTCTCCGGATTGTCCCGGTTTATGTCCGGATTGTCCGTCCAGAAATAACTTGGCAGATTTCTGTAATAGTCAGGTCTAGGATCCGGAGCGTCATACCAGTCCAAAGCTGTATATCCGTTCTTTCCGGTACGATACAGGAACGTCACGTCGGTTTCCAGATCATCATTCGGCGTAGCCGTGTATTTCAGGATGAAAACCGGTTCATGTGTCTTGCGGACACGCGCATTCCTGACTTTACCGTCCTGATAACCCCAGTTTGAATTATACATATTGTCCCCCACCAGATCATATACTTCCTGGGTAGATGCATTCTGTGCACCCCTCTGTCCTGGAGCAGCAAATGCCATGAAACCCAGTCTGTGCACATCGGAAAACTTCTTTTCAACACCGAAATAATAAGCGAACGACCTGTAATATACTCCGTCCACCCAGTCATTCCCTCCCAGCCTTGCAGACACATTAAAAGCATAAGCCCATCCGTTGTCAAGCTCTCCTGAAGCATAATTCGCCATTAGCCTCAATCTGTACAATGCACTGTTGCTCAAAAGACTGAAACGCCATCCCGGACGGACACTCAGAGGATTTGCAAGAATGTTTGTCAATCCGTTATATCCGCCGATACCGTAATCGGAAACCTCGGAGCCCATGACTGTTTCCTTGCTTCTCATGGCTTCGTTGAGTCCGCTCCACAATGAATATGGAGAATAGCCGGTAATCGCATCATTCATTTTCACACCACTGACATAAACATCCTGTGACTCATTGGTATATCCCCTGTTTCTGAATCGGATTGGGCTGAATCCGTAACCGGCTATATTCGTATATACATCATTTGAAGAAAACAATATGGAAGGAGCATCGGAATAACCGGAATCTTCCATATCGAATTCAGCGAAACTTGCATCATCGACATCTCTGACAATCTGTGATGAGACCAGAGAAATGAACATCATGTCCTTGACATGTCCTTCTACCGTAACATTGATTCTGGTTTCCATGAAGCCTGATGCATTTACTACCATGGAATATATGCCATCCTCTATATTGGTAAAGATAAAACTTCCGTCCGAGTCTGAATAACCGGAAGCGACCGCAACGTCACCGGACATCAATTCTACTGATGCATGCTCCACGGGAATTCTTCCAGCCCTGTTGACAATGATGCCTTTCACACCACCGGAAAATTCCTGGGCTGCCGACGGCAGGACAAACAGGACTGATGCAATCAGGAAAAACAGTTTCTTATACATACTTTCATCATTTAGCAATTACTATATAGGTCGGATAATGGTCACTGTAACCACCGACAAACGCTCCGTTTGAGAATGTTCTGAAAGGATAGCCCTTGTACTGTCCCTTCTGTGTGGTCAGGAAAGGCTTCTTGAATACACGTCCGTAATATCCTTTTTTACCCAAAGACCTTATTTTCAATCCGTCACCGGATATCAGATTCTGATTGACAAGTATCAGGTCATAGATATTCCACTCTCCTCTGTAGGCAAGGGAACCATATCCGGCCTTGTACATTGACAGGAAAGGGGAAAAGAACTCATCTTCTTCCACATCTCCGATATCTTCCTTGCCCTTGAGATATTTTGCCATACTGTCATCTGTAGGATTATCATTCATATCCCCCATCACGACAATCTTTATTTCCGGATATTCATCCATCATTTCCATGGCATGCTCATATATGATTTCCGCTCCGCGGCTTCTGAGATCGCTGCCTTTACCCCCGATACGCGAAGGAAGATGAGCCACATAAATTGCGAAATGCTCTCCGCCGATCTTTCCATGCACCATGAGGATATCCCTGGTCCTGAAAGCGACCTGCCTGTCAGAATCCATCTCGAATTCTATTTCATCACTGTCGAAATCAAAAGGAATGGACTCGCTGTCCAAATACTCGAACTGGTCTGGTTTATAAAGAAGCGCGACGTCGACACCCCTGGCATCCGGACCGTCATAATGTACTATCTGATAATTGGCATCCTCAATCTCAGGCTGGCTTACCAGATCGTCCAGAACCAGTCTGTTTTCAATCTCGCTGACTCCCAATATAGTATGATAGCGACCTGTTTCCTTGGATATTTCCTTGATGACATGTGCCATGTTTGCGAGTTTCCTGTTGTACTTGGCCTCCGTCCATTTGTTTTTTCCGTCCGGAAGGAATTCCTCATCATTCTTGACAGGATCATCATATATGTCGAACAGATTTTCCAGGTTATAGAATCCTATGACATAGTTCTGTCTGAAATTTTTCGCGTTCTGGGCAGCAGCCATGAGGCTGAATGAAATCAGAACGGCTATTACAAATATCCTTTTCATCTTATGCTGTTGATTTTAGTTCCACCACCATGAATTAGACGAAGGCTGCTGCTCCTCTATCTGCGAATATACGTCCGCTCCCAGCAGCGATTCCAGATTGACAAAGAAATCTAGCCCCGTCTTCTCTTCAAGTTCCCTTATGGATATCGACATTGATTTGTCTATATTCTTTTCATCATAATTTCTGTGCTCGAGATAGAAACCGGCCGCCATATATCCGGAAATGCCGACAGTCGAAGCCTTCGAATACCTGAGAAGTGCCTTGAAATATGCCGCCGGTACAGTGACATTCTTTCCGGCATTATCCTTTATGGAAGTCTGGCTTCCCTCGACGACACAACCTGTAACCACATACAATGTATCTGAATTCTCTGCCCAGCTCCTTACCTTGGACTCGAAATTGGCCCATATCTGCTGGTTGAAATTCGGCAGCTGAGGGGTTATGTTGGTCATATAGAATGTCTGGGCATTGGAATCCTCATTCTGCCGGTCTGCCGAAGGTATCTGATGTCCTCTGTCATATCCCTGGGTGCCGATCCCTCCCTTGATGAAATCCGGCTGCATATCTATTGTAAAATCCGGATCAAGTGCCCATGAACCCCGTCCGACATCTTGCGTGCCGATTGTCCATTTGTTCAGAGGATATGCGACCCAGTGCGCAACAAGATTTTCCGAATCCCACCCGAACGAATAATTTCTGAAAGCCTTGCCGTCCAGCGACATGAAATGCGTATGGCAATATAATCCGTCATCCGAGGACATTGCCGGCAATTCCATCCATTTTGCATGGATTACGCCTTCTTCTCCGGGCTCATCAGTATGACCTGATGCCTTCTGCACAATGGAACATGATGCTTCTCCATTGTCTGCAGTAAGGACAACATCAAGCTTGCGCGACTCATCTCCGGTATTCTCATCGTACCTCAGTACTATGTTTGATTTGTTCCCGGAACCGGAATACTCCGAAAGTTCCGCCCATGAATCCTTTCCTCCGAAATCCAGTTCCAGCCGCCAGCCGCCGTCAGCTGTCACGATAATGAACATGCTTCCCTTTTCATGCCCGACTTCCGCCTTCTTAGCCTCTATTTCAGGCTTCCCCACAATCTCCTGCCCCGTTTTCTCACAAGACGCATTTATAAAGAACATACATACAAGGGAGAGCATCATCCCTGCCTTTATTCTCTTGTAAAACATATGTTTGGAGATAATTAAGGGGTGCCCGTCCTGCGGGCATCCCCATTATTTTCATTTTAAGCACCAATGGCCTAATATGCATTGATACCGAACAATATTACACGTGTCTGGCCGGCTACAGTAGAAACGGTGACATCCGTATCAGCCTCGAGAGCGGACGGAAGCTCCATCTCATAATAATCATCACCTGTCACACTCAACGTATATGGCGAATTGTTAGCAGCTCCCGTATTCGATATGAATGCCTTGGAATAAACCTCGGTATCTCCCATTTTGACTGTTATCGACCCTTTCTTTCCATTCCATGCCACTCCATAGAATCCGACTTTCTTTGTACCTGCTGGAATAGTCAGAGTTGCCGAACCTACACCACCGGACGTACCAAGTTTCAATGCATCGTACTCTGCTCCGCCGATTATGACTTTCTCGGAATAAGACTTTTCCCCTAAAGTCCATTTAACATTGCTTGTAAACGGATATTCAGCCTCCGCCGGCTTTGCCTCCTGGGTTATGTTCACCGTATATTCCTTTATTTCAATGCTGCTGTCCGTTGTAGAGACTTTTATGACAGCCGTCCTGTCGGCATCCGTTTCATTTGCTGCGAATGAAACCGTTATTTTTCCTGAGGCCGAGCCGGATGCAGGAGAAACCGTGAATCCTTCCGTCTCAGACACAGCCGTCCAAGCCACATTCGCAGTAACATCTATTTCAGCAGTCGTAGCGGAAGCATTGACATAAATCGTCAAAGGAGAGACGGCGAAATACGAACCGCCGGCTTCGGTAATAGAAACCAGTACTGTCGCGAACGACTTGCCCTGATTAGTTATGTTCATATAGTATCCTTCAACGGTCACATTCTTTCCGATATAGGAATCGATTTCCTGAACAGGATATGAAATGCTTCCGGAAACAGTTGATGCTCCCGGAACATTGACATTATAGAAATTACCGTCTTTTACAAGAATGCCGGTATATTTGACATATGCTACCTTGGCTCCTTTGTAATTGTCCATAGCCGGACCGTCGATTGTTTCCGGTTCCGGATGTTCAACAGAATTACCGGAAGAAACTACTGTTACAACCGGGCTGGCAACCTGTTTCACACTCTGATATGTGCCTACCTCTCCTGTTACCGTAACCTTATCTCCGACTTTCGCTTCAGGCATTTTGTTTTCATAAACAAGAACAGCTCCGGTATCATCCTTGAGAATGAAACCTTTTTCATATATAGCAGCAACTATTCCTGATGTTTCAAGTTTCGCACCGTTGGATGCCTCATATATTTGGGAAACTGTCATAGGAACAGCAGGTACGCCTTCGAATCTTTCACCGGTAAGTCCGGCAAAGTCAGATTCCTGAGCGAAGTAAATCTGAATAGTCGAATTGAATACGGATGCTATACCCATAATCTTGCCTGCTCCCTGAGGAACTTTTGTCGAACCGAAAGACGAATATTTTCCGGAACGGACCTCGAAAGTCTGACCGTCCTTTGTTTCGATTTCTATGCTGGTAGCGCTTTCATTCATGACGAATGTCTTCTCGAGATCTGAAGAAGCCACCTGTACATCAGGAATGGCTACATACTGTCCTTCGACTTTGCCGGCCATGAAATCCTCTACAGTTACATCCTTCGGTGCAACTTCGTTTCCTTCAGAAAGCACAGTCACGTTTTCATTAGGAACTCCGGAAATCTGAAGAGCACCCTCATAAAGTGACATTTTCTGCCCTTTAAGGCTGATTTCCACTTCATCTCCGAAATTATATGAATGATTATTGGAGAAGAAGAACAGAACACCTCCGGTTTCATCCTGAACATATGCAATCTTGTTGGAATTCAAATTATCCAGAGCCTTGTTTGAAACAACTACTCCCCTCACGATGTCATCGTCTCCGAATGCCACTTCTTCTCCTTCGGAAGCCGGAGCCTTTTCACGGATTGAAGCTATTGTCGTATAGGTTTTCTTTATCGCACCTTTCTGCGAAACCGTCAGTGTCTTTGACACCATGCCTATGGAGAATTCCAGTTTGGCATTCCTGTCCGTACCTTCATTTGCGAGAACGGAAATTTCCACAGTAACAGGGTCTGCGGATGCTTTTCCGGATGCCGGTGATACGGTCAGCCAATCTGCATCCGTCTCGACAGTCCAGTCCCGCGTAGCGGTAACAGTAACAGTTTGAGTACCTTCCTCTTTCTCAAAAGAAAGCTTATCATTTCCCAGCGTCAGATCCGGGGTTCCGAGATTTTTCTCTTTTTCACATCCGATGATGAGAGCAGAGAACATGATTCCTAGAATCAGGTTCCTGAATTTCATAATTCGAGACATAATAGAATATTTTAACAATCCTTGCTTGTAGTCCGCAAATATATAATAATTTCTAAGAAATTCCCTAATAACAATTACATTTTTTCATAAGCACACATAAAAAAGAAGAGATTCGGAGTTTCCGAATCCCTTCACTATATCTATACAACCTAAGCTGCAATCAATTGTTACTCATATATCACTTCAACAGCCTTGAAACGGAAATGTCCGGATGAAGCCGTATTGGATATCACAAACGACTTGGCAGCACCGGTCCATATCGCTGTTTCGACATCATAACTTCCTGTATCGACAGAACTGTTTTCTGCTGTCGGCTTATTGGATCCGTCAAAAGTGAATATGACTTTCGCAATTGTCTTATCCGAAGAAACCGTCAGTGTTCCGCCGCCATACAGACGGACAGCATTACCTGTCGTATAATATTTAGGAGAAGTGGAGCCGGTACCCTGAGAGAAGAGCAAAGTCGCATCGCCGACAACAACCTCGGTAACTTCCTGTGCATTCTCATAGCCTTTTTCCGAGAACACTACCTTGTCACCGGCAGGAGTTTCCGAACCGCCTTCATTCTTTACGTTTGCAACGCATAAACCACTTCCCATCTGAGGATTCCCGTTATATTCCGAGCGTTTGCCATATACATAAAGTATATCTCCGACAGCAAAATCATAATCAGTTATGTTCTTGTCTGCTGCGGCCTTCATACGGAAAATATACAATTCCTTGCCTGAATCATCCGTGATTGTCAATGTAGCATTCTTAAACTGCGAACTGACCTCCTCTACATCGGAAATCTTGCCTTTAAGCATATAATTCACATCAGAAGAAACGGGAGCAGCGAGGAATTCCTCAATAGATACACTGCTGATATGACTCTCATAATAACCGCTGACCATCTGTGGAGAACCATTGTATTCTCCGCGTTTTCCTACAACAGTGAGATAATCGCCGTTCTTGATTCCGAGTTCTTCAATTTTCTTTCCTTCTCCCGGTCCCATACGGAATACATACAATTCTTTTCCTGAGCCAGGAATTGAAATCGTGAAATCGGCATTCTGATACTGCTCGCTAACGGAAAGTCCAGAAACAACACCCGAAACCCTGTAAAGAGTCGGTGTGCCGGAATCTGCAGCAAGGAATTCCTCGATTGAAACCTCCAAAACAGAACCGTCCTGGCTGACTGTAAGTTCAACAGAAGTGCTGTTGGAGCCCTCGGTTGCAGTAACTGTCAACTCTGCGACACGGGCGCCGCCCTCATTGGCAGTATAGTTGAAAACAAGATTCTGGACACCGTCTATTTCCTTGATACCCATATAATAGAGCCAGTCAACTCCGGTAGTCACATCCAATGAGACATTAACGCTGATGATGTTAGCAGGAATATTCAGAACACCTTCAGTTTTTTCAAGAGACCATTCTTTCTTTTCAACGGTTATCAATTCAGGAGCCGGAGCCTCAGCCTTTACAAGATAAGGCATGGAACTGTTTTTCTGAGGGGAATCATAAATTCCGAAAGAAGAATAATCACCGCTGTACTGCACCCATTTTGAATTGGATGCGTTGGTAATGGTAAATTCCTTATCTGCCGTCTGCTCTACAGTCCATATATGTCCCGAAGTCGGAGCATCAGTCAGATTGAAACTATTATATGTACCTGTCATATAATAATACTTGCCTGCAGGATCCTGTATAGTGAAACCACCGTCAACGGCCTTGAAAGTAAAGACAGTAGCAGCAACGCTTGACAAGCTGCCGTCATCGCCTACTACAGCAGGCTGAGTATACCAATAACCGTAATCCGATGTCACCGGCCTGGCAACTTCCCATGATTCGCCTACCTTCACCATCACCCAGTAGTCGCCTTCCTCAAAAGGATCGAACTGCGGCCTGAGTGCCGGATCGCCAGGCTGTGAAATCATCATCACTTGAGTTTTGCCGCCGCATACAAAAAGGACTTCGGCTTCTCTGTCCGTTTCTGCAGCTTCAGCAGACAATGTTACGGATACTTCACCTGCACTTCCCGAAGCCGGGCTGATTTCGAGCCATTCCGGAAGAGTTGTCTCATCTATTTTCCATGAATCGGAAGCGGTCAAAACTACTGTTGTGCTACCTCCTTTTTCAGGCAGCGAAATCAGGGTTTTGTCTATCTTGATTTCTGCAAGATCTCCGACAAGAACGTCTACTGTACATCCGACTGCCAACAAAATGACAGCAACAAATGATGCAAATATATTCTTAAGATTCATTTTTCTATCGGATTATTAATTAAACATATATTTGATACCGACCTGAGCATACCAGCACTGGCCTATAGAGCGGTTGAACACCCATGTCTGGGTATTTCCATTTACTGCCGCAGGAGTAGAGTACACAGGATAACCATCAGAAGACAAACCGTCATATTTCAGGATTCGTCCTTCGTTGAGATCCGGATTCATATATTTCGATACTCCCCATGATGAATTGAAGAGATTCAGCAGGTTCTTTATATCGAAATTAAGCTGGAGCGTATTCACAGATTTTCCGACCTTCACCTTGAAATCATGGCTGTAACGGAAATCAAGGCGATGCACCCATGGAGAATAAACGCTGTAAGCTTCCGTATATTCGCCTTTATGCTTGCTTAGGTAAGGATCGTTATTTACGAATGCCCAGAAACGCTCTCTGTCATCTGCAGAAGCGAATCTTACCTGTGATTCATCATTGATCTGGTCATCGGTAGGTATATAGAGGATATCAAAATTATATCCGTCGCCATTGATATCATTTGTTGACATATATGAATAGTTATATCCTCCTTTCCAGGTTTCATAGAAAAGTCCGTAACTGTTGTTGCATTTGTCCCTGTAACTCAAGGAAATATAAGCACGGTGCGGAGTCACATATGATGAATTGTGCAGGACTGCATTGTTCGGACCTTCTGCAGTAGGGATGTACGTGAATGCCGAAGAAGCATCATTACCGGGCATTCCCGTAATCTCCTTGGATACGACATAAGTATATGCTGCCATTATATCCAATCCCTTTACAGGACTTATCTTGAACGTCGCACTTGCAGTATATCCATAACCCTTGTTCGTATTTGTCAACAGATACGCAGACTGGTCATGATATGTAAATGAAGAAGGATAGATATGACGGTTGTCGGCACCATTGAATCTTGCGAAGCCTTCCGGTGATTTGATGTTGATATCCTGAAGACGTGTCGCATTGATTGTCTTGTTGTAAATGAATTCACCTGAAAGGCTCATCGGGAATGATGTAGGGAAAGCATAGTCCAAAGCTATAGAAGACTTCCAAACCTGAGGCATCTTGAACTTAGGATCTACTGCCTGAATAATACCCGGAAGAACGCCGTCTTCAGGAGTGATGGAAAGCGGGAACCTTTCAGGATCCAGACTGTGCAGTTTGTCAAGAAGTTCATGCCTGTCCACTATAAGTCCTCCGGCAAACTCGTCAAGAAGAGGATCTCTTACACCTTCCTTTGAAACGGTTATTATGGCACGGTTCTGATACATGGCGGTATTACCCGGCATGTTCGTTAAAAATACCAGAGGAAGACGGCCGGCGAAGATACCGGTACCTCCACGAAGCTTGAGGCTGCCGTTTTCAACTACATCCCATGTAAAACCTACACGCGGTGAAATCTGGATTTCAGGAGTCGGCCATTTCCCGGTATCGATATGATAGCCGTTGTAGTCAAGTTCCTTTATGGCGTTGTTCGTCATCACGTCCTGGTTGTCATAAATTATAGTTTCCAGACGGAGGCCCAAGTTGAGTTTCAACCTGTCGTTCACATCCCAGTCATCCTGGGCATAAATTGCAGGCTTATGGAATCTTACTCTCGCCGCAGGATTCTCATTGCCATCATAACCGTATGTAAGACAAACCGTTTCAGGAGCAGCCCCGTTCAGGAAATCGTCCAGGGAATTGTAACGGTAGTATCCTGTTCCGTTCCTCATATATGAATTGTCGGCCATCTGATATTCATATCTGACACCTGCAGTTATCTTATGGCTGCCAAGGAAATAGGTAAGGTCATCCTTAACGGTGATGACATTGTTATGCACACCGTTTTTCCATGTGAACAACTCATATCCTGCAGCCATGTAAGGAGTATATGTACCAGTCCCGTCAAGAATATCTATGAACGGGAACGGATCCGAACTGCTTCCACGCGCATCATCCAGCTTTGAATAAGTTACGAGCAGCTGATTTGAAAGGTTGTCAGTAAGACGGCTGTTAAGATCAAGCGAGACGGTATTCGCAAGCTTGTCCGATGAATATATTGAGTTTGCAAAAGCCATGGAGTATTGTGAAAACCTGTCCTGAGTCATCCTGTTTCCGCAATCGGATGAAGACCTGTTTGTCGCGGTCCAGCTTCTGTCAAGAGTATAGTTGTAACGGACGGCAAGATTATGCTTGTCATTAATATTCCAGTCTATACGGCCGAGAATCTTCATATTGTTTTCCGTTGCGGGATAATCCGTATATGAACCGGTATCGTATCCGTATTTTTCCTTCAGAAAATCCGATACCTTCTTCATGTCTTCGAGGCTTGTTCTCGAGATATAGTTGTCGGCATCGGCTACTCCGTCCTCGGAAGCCCTCCATCTGTTCACGATTGTAGGCACCTGGGAATACTCGAAGTTGGCGAAGAAGAAAAGCTTGTTCTTGATGATAGGACCGCCGAGGGTAAATCCATAAGTGGTATTTCTGTCCTTCTCGCGTGCTCCGGAAATATCCACTCCATCAACGGCATTTCCGCGCATGTTCTCGTTTCTGTGATATACGTATGCAGATCCCTTGAAGGTGTTGGTACCTGATTTGGTAATGGCATTCACACCACCTCCGATGAAATCGGACTGGCGGACATCATATGGAGATATCACAACCTGCATCTCGTCAATAGCCTCTATTGAAATAGGATTTCCACCGCCAGGAAGGGCATCGTTCAGACCGAAGTTGTTGTTGAAGTTCGCACCATCCACAGTAAAGTTCGCAGTACGGCCGTCAGTTCCGGCGAAACTCATTCCGTTTCCTCCATATGGAGAAAGCTTCGTGATATCCGTAATGCTCCTGCTTACCGTAGGAAGTGCCGTCATCTGGCTGTTGGAAATATTGGTAGCCACGCCTGAATTCTCATTTGCAAATTTCGATGCGGCAGTAGAAATGACTATTGCTTCCGAAAGCATTTCCGAATCCTCGGCAAGTTCAGCATTCAACTGATATGAGTCTGCGAGCTGAAGAGTAATGTCTGTATAGGTAACTGTCTGATACCCGAGACAAGTTACTTCTATTGAATAAGGGCCTCCGGTTCTCATACCGTTGATGGTAAAACGTCCTTCGCTGTTGGCAACCGCATAATAAGTTGTCCCGGAAGGAGTGTGTACCGCAATGACAGCAGCACCTGCAACAGGAGCACCGGCCTTGTCCGAAACCTTACCGTTCAGAGCAGAGGTGGTAACCTGTGCAAAGGCAGAAACTGCCAGCAACATTGCCGCAATAGCGGACAATAAACGCATAATAGGTTGTTTCATAATAATTTAGTTATTATTTATAATAAATTATGCTGCGAATATAACATATTTTGAATTTGTTATGAAATTTTGGTCATCTTTTTAACATGATTTTAACACAATAAGACAATTTGCCGGTCCATGAATTTTGAAAATGATTATTTTTTACATACTTTTGCGGTTCTAAAACATAATGTGGAGAGATTTGGCTGCTTGCAACCACGGAAAAAAATGCTAAATTGTACGGCTCATGCCGTTTAAATACGCCTCCAAGGCGAAATTCCTTTTCCGCTCCGCATTCATGTGGGGCTGTTTTTTTATAATATGGTAAAATAACTTTATATCATGAATTATCTTTTTACATCGGAATCCGTTTCCGAAGGACACCCGGACAAAGTTGCCGACCAGATATCGGATGCGATACTGGACGAATTTCTCCGTCAGGATCCTGAAGCGAAAGTGGCATGCGAAACGTTCTGCAGCACCGGCCTCGTAGTCGTAGGCGGCGAGGTGCGTTCAGACGATGCATATGTCGATATCCAGACAACTGCCAGAAAAGTCATCAACAAGATCGGATACAACAAGGCCGAGTACATGTTCGACGGAAATTCCTGCGGAATCCTGTCCGCTCTTCACGAACAAAGTGCAGATATTAACAGAGGTGTTGTCGTAAAGAATCCCGAAGAGCAGGGAGCCGGAGACCAGGGAATGATGTTCGGATATGCATGTTGCGATACGGCTGACTACATGCCTCTTCCTCTGGCTCTTTCACACCATGCACTCAGGATACTGGCGAAAATAAGGAAGGAGAATCCGGAACTGATGCCATATCTGCGGCCGGATTCGAAATCACAGTTCACCGTCGAGTATGACGGAGACACGGGACTGCCGGTAAGAATACATACCATTGTAATATCCACCCAGCATGACAATTTTGTAGCTGAGGAACTTGGGAAAATGAAATATGACGAAGCCATTGCACAATACGGGCAGGACAGAGTTGATTCATGCATGCAGGCAAAAATCAGGGAAGACGTACAGAACATACTGATTCCCATGATGATGGAAGAACTTCCTGAAGCTACGGCAGCTCTATTCAAGGGTGATTATATTCTTCATGTCAACCCTACCGGAAAATTCGTTATCGGAGGTCCGCACGGAGACACGGGACTGACCGGACGCAAGATAATAGTGGACACATACGGAGGAAAGGGCGCCCATGGAGGCGGAGCTTTCTCAGGAAAGGACCCGTCAAAGGTAGACAGGTCTGCTGCATATGCAGCAAGGTACATAGCCAAAAATATGGTAGCAGCAGGTGTCGCACGGGAAATGCTGGTCCAGATATCATATGCCATCGGAGTAGCCAGACCCGTGAGCATTTTCGTCAACACATACGGAACTGCGGCTGCCGGCAGGGACGGAAAGAAGTTTTCTGATGCATACATTGCCGAAACGATAGACAGAATCTTTGATCTGAGACCTGCGAAAATCATAGAGAAATTCCAGCTGAAAAAGCCTATATATGAGCCTACGGCGGCATATGGGCATGTAGGGAGGAAGCCGTACAAGGAATATGTCGACATTGTCAGAAACGGGAAGAATACACAGGAATATGTACAGTTCTTCGGCTGGGAGCTTCTGGATTCCGTGGAAATAATCAAAAAAGAAATGAATCTTTAATAGATATTTATCATGAGCGTTGCTTCCTTTCTGAGTTCCGGACAGGGAACTGCCTTTTCTTTCGAAGTCCTTCCTCCCGTCAGAGGCAGAAGGATTGAGGAACTGTACAAATCGATAGACCGTCTCATGCCGTTCAATCCATCCTATATCAATATAACTACCCACAGAACGGAGGTTGTATATAAGGAAATATCGGATGGAGTCTTTCAAAGGACATCCGAAAAGGCAAGACCCGGGACTGTAGCCGTGGCTGCCGCCCTGAAAGGGAGGTACGGCATACCGGCTGTACCTCACATGATATGCAGCGGATTTTCAAGGAATGAACTTGAAAATGTACTCATAGACCTGTCTTATCTCGGCATAACCGATTTGCTTGTCCTGAGAGGTGACAGGGAAAAAGGCGCGAACCGTTTCATTCCTTGTGAAGGAGGACACAGTCATGCCATAGAACTTTGCCGTCAGGTAAACGATTTCAATGAAGGAAGGATGCTGGACGGAGAGGAGCACTCTCCACTCCCGGTAAAATTTTCATACGGCGTTGCCGGCTATCCGGAAAAACATGAAGAAGCGATGAACCGGGAAACTGACATCCTTTTCCTGAAAGAAAAGATTGAGGCCGGAGCAGAATATGTCGTGACCCAGATGTTCTTCGACAACGGGAAGTACTTTGAATTTGTCCGCAGATGCCGTGAGAAAGGCATCAATGTCCCGATTATTCCTGGACTGAAACCGCTTACATCGATGACACAGCAAAGCCTGCTGCCGAAGACATTCCATATAGACCTTCCTGAAGATCTTGCAAAGGAATTCCGGAAATGCAGGAACAACGATGATGTCAAGGCACTTGGAATAGAATGGGGAATATCTCAGGCCAGGGAATTGAAGGAAGCCGGAGTTCCGAGCATCCACTTCTACAGCATGAATGCTGTCGGAAGCATCGAGGCCATAGCATCAAAGGTTTATTGACAAACGATACAGATATGCGCGGGAAAATAGAAGACATCATAAGGGAACGTGTCCTTGTCCTTGACGGGGCCATGGGGACAATGGTACAGAAATATGGTCTGTCGGAAAATGATTTCCGGGGAGAACGTTTCCGCAATTCCGGAGTTCTGCTGCGCGGCAACAACGAAGTCCTCAACATCACGCGTCCGGACATAATTGCAGCAATCCACCGGCAATACCTCGAAGCTGGAGCGGATATAATCGAAACGAATACGTTCAATGCACAGAGGATATCCCAATCGGAATACGGACTTGAAATGTATGCTCCGGAAATGAACAGATGTGCTGCAAGAATCGCCCGCTCGGAAGCTGACCGGATGACATCACTGCATCCGGACAGGCCGCGTTTCGTCGCAGGATCCGTCGGACCGACGGGAAAAACGGCGTCCATTTCACCCGATGTGGAAAACCCGGCATACAGATCAATAGATTTCGATACTCTCGTCGAATCATATTCCGAACAGATGGAAGTTCTGGTCAGCGAAGGTGCCGACATTCTCCTCATAGAAACGATTTTCGACACTCTCAATGCAAAGGCGGCACTGGAAGCATCCGAAATCGCATTTGAAAAGACCGGAATCAGACTTCCAGTATGTCTTTCCGTTACAATCGCCGACGCATCGGGGAGGACACTTTCCGGACAGACAATGGAGGCCTTCCTCGCATCGGTTTCCCACGCTGCCCCTTTTGCAGTCGGTCTGAACTGCTCTTTCGGAGCTGAACAGATGTTCCCGTTCCTTAAAGACCTGTCCAGAACATCACCTTTCTACACTCTGGCTTATCCCAACGCCGGCCTGCCGAATATTTCCGGAGAATATGACCAGAAACCGGATGACATGGCTGCAGATATCGCCCGGTTCATCAAGAACGGACTTGTGAACATTGCTGGAGGATGTTGCGGCTCCACTCCTGAGCATACGGCTGCCATAGCACGTTCTGCAATCTCTTTATCGGGCAGCTTTCCGACAAGAAATCCCGATAAAGGACATATTCCATGGCTTTGCGGTCTCGACGCATTCAGAAATGAAAATATGTTCATCAATATCGGAGAAAGATGCAATGTCGCGGGAAGCAGGAAATTTCTCCGTCTCATTAAAGAAGCAAAATATGAAGAGGCTCTGGGAATTGCGCGGGAGCAGGTCCGGAACGGAGCCATGATACTGGACGTCAATATGGACGATGGGATGATAGACGGGAAACGTGAAATGGTGAATTTCCTGAACCTGATGGCATCCGACCCGGAAGTGGCGGCAATACCGTGGATGGTGGATTCATCGCGTTTCGACATTGTCGAGGCTGCTTTGAAAACGATTCAGGGAAAAGCCGTAGTGAACTCCATCTCGCTTAAGGAAGGAGAAAGTACTTTCCTTGAAAGGGCTGTAAGAATAAAAGAACTCGGTGCCGCAGTCGTTGTGATGGCATTTGACGAAAACGGACAGGCAACGGACTATGAAAGCAAGATAAGGATATGCTCACGGGCATACAAACTTCTCACGGAGAAAGCCGGCTTCAATCCCGAAGACATAATCTTCGATCCAAATGTCCTTACCGTAGCCACCGGTATGGCGGAGCATGACAGGTATGCTCTGGATTTCATTGAAGCCGTCAGATGGATTCACGGCAATCTGCCCGGAGCGAAAACAAGCGGAGGCATAAGCAATCTGTCGTTTGCATTCAGAGGAAACAACTACCTGAGGGAGGCAATGCATTCCGTATTCCTCTTCCATGCCATCAGTGCCGGTCTGGATATGGGTATCGTCAATCCTTCTTCATCAGTAATGTTCGAAGATATTCCGGAAGAGTTGCGTTCTGCCATAGAGGACGTCATCCTGTGCCGAAAAGCTGACGCCACGGAAAAACTTATCGGAATAGCCGAAAAATACCGGACGATTTCCAATCCAGCTCAGGAAACGGCTCCTGAATCCGACAGAAGTGCCGTCGGAGTCGATGAACGTCTGCGAATGTCTCTGAAACATGGAGATGATGCATGCCTGGAGTCAGACCTTATGGAAGCTCTGGGGAAATACGGTTCTGCTTCAGTGGTAATAGGGAAACCTCTGATGCAGGGTATGTCGGAAGTAGGACGTCTGTTCGGAGATGGAAAAATGTTTCTCCCACAAGTCGTTAAATCAGCAAGGATAATGAAAAAGGCCGTGGATATACTCAAGCCGTATATTTCCGCTGTAGGGCATGAAAGATCGGCAAATAAGGCTGGAAAATACCTCCTTGCCACGGTAAAGGGCGACGTACACGACATAGGGAAAAACATAGTTTCAGTCATACTGTCATGCAACAACTTTGAAATAATAGATCTGGGAGTAATGGTAACGGCCGACAGAATCATAGAGGCGGCAAGGAAAAGCGAAGTAGACTTTATCGGTCTCAGCGGCCTTATCACACCCTCGCTGGAAGAGATGTGCCATATTGCGTCCGAATTGAAAACTGCGGGAATAAACGTTCCTCTGTTTATCGGCGGAGCCACGACTTCCGACCTGCATACGGCATTGAAAATTGCTCCTCTGTATGACGGACCTGTGTTTCATGTGAAGGATGCGGCTCAAAATCCAGTAATAGCGTCTTCACTCAAGAGCCCGGACAGGGAAAAGATAATCAACAGCCTGAAACTGAAGCAGGAACGGATGAGAAACGAATACTTCGCATCGGTATCCGGAAAGAAAAAGGATGGAACCGGTTCAGCTGCCGGGACCAGAATCAATATAGACTGGAATTCCGAAAGACTTTTTGCCCCGAAACATCCCGGAAGCACCCGTTTTGAACGGATAGAAATCGGAGATCTGGTTCCTTACATCAACTGGAGCTATTTCCACCATTTCTGGAAAGTCCGTCCGGACAGCAAGGAAGGCAATGAAATAAAGGAAGATGCCATGCGGAGCATCAAGAATTTTTCCGGAAAATATTTCATGAAAGGCATTGCCGGAATATTCCCTGCATACGGAACAGATAAGGCCATAATCGCTGACGGGAATGTGGAAATAGAGACCCCGAGGCAGAATAAGCCGGGAGATGACGGTTTATGCCTGTCCTTATGCGATTTTATAGCTCCACTGGGATATGGCGACCATATAGGATGTTTTGCGGTGACAATATGCAGGGAACTGCAGGAGAAAATCGAAACTCTCAAGAAAGCACGTGAAGACTATGAGGCACTGCTGTTCCAGAGCCTCAGCGACAGACTTGTCGAGGCTGCCGCTGAATGGATGCACGCTGTCGTCAGAAAAGAGATATGGGGATATGAAGACGAATTCTTTTCTGCTGAAGATATCATGATGGGAAAATATAGGGGAATACGGCCGGCAATAGGTTATCCGTCACTTCCTCTGCAAAGTGCGATTTTCAAAGTGAACAAACTGATAGATCTGAGCTCGATAGGCATAAGCCTTACTGAAAACGGAGCCATGTATCCTCAGTCCTCCGTATGCGGACTATACCTCGCGTCAGGACATGCCCGGTATTTCAATGCATTATAATACATGCTCACGATTCCGGCCGAGATTATCCTTCAGTGAATATCATCTGGAAAAGTCTGTGTTTCATGATAATCCATTAATTTTTGCAAAAAACAATTTGATGGAGACTCAAGAGCTATGCGAAAAAAACAGGTGTCTTTGTAATATCCAAGCCTGATTTCGGACTTTAATAAAATTCAGAGACTTGGTTTTGTCCACCTTACCCGACAAATTGTTTTGCAGGTGATCCGAAAATAACCATATGACAAAAAAAAGTACCCTGCATTTGCAGAGTACTTTTTTTGTGGAGATAGTCGGAGTCGAACCGACGACCCTCTGCTTGCAAAGCAGATGCTCTAGCCAACTGAGCTATACCCCCAAAATAAGTAAGAACTAATGGTAGTCCTGAGCAGACTTGAACTGCTGACCCCTACATTATCAGTGTAGTGCTCTAACCAACTGAGCTACAGGACTGTATAATAATGAAAGACTCAATAAGAGGAGCATTCTGTCATGATCTTGCTCCAAAAAGGAGGTGTTCCAGCCACACCTTCCGGTACGGCTACCTTGTTACGACTTAGCCCCAGTTACCAGTTTTGCCCTAGGCCGATCCTTCCGGTCTCGGACTTCAGGCACCCCCGGCTTCCATGGCTTGACGGGCGGTGTGTACAAGGCCCGGGAACGTATTCACCGCGCCATGGCTGATGCGCGATTACTAGCGAATCCAACTTCGTGGAGTCGAGTTGCAGACTCCAGTCCGAACTGAGATGGCTTTTTGAGATCTGCATTCCATCGCTGAATAGCTTCCCTCTGTAGCCACCATTGTAACACGTGTGTCGCCCCGGACGTAAGGGCCGTGCTGATTTGACGTCATCCCCCCCTTCCTCACACCTTGCGGTGGCAGTCTCGCCAGAGTCCCCAGCTCTACCTGATGGTAACTGACGACAAGGGTTGCGCTCGTTATGGCACTTAAGCCGACACCTCACGGCACGAGCTGACGACAACCATGCAGCACCTCGACAGATGTCCGAAGACTAAACAATCTCTTGTTTATTCATCTGCCGTTCGAGCCCGGGTAAGGTTCCTCGCGTATCATCGAATTAAACCACATGTTCCTCCGCTTGTGCGGGCCCCCGTCAATTCCTTTGAGTTTCAACCTTGCGGTCGTACTCCCCAGGTGGATAACTTATCGCTTTCGCTTGGCCACCGACTGTATATCGCCGACGGTTAGTTATCATCGTTTACAGTGTGGACTACCAGGGTATCTAATCCTGTTTGATCCCCACACTTTCGTGCATCAGCGTCAATCGCGAATTCGTGAGATGCTTTCGCAATCGGTGTTCTGTGTGATATCTATGCATTTCACCGCTACACCACACATTCCTCCCACGGCATTCGAATTCCAGCTACACAGTATCAACGGCAGCCCCCTCGTTAAGCGAAGGTATTTCACCGCTGACTTACATAGCCGCCTACGCACCCTTTAAACCCAATAAATCCGGATAACGCTCGCATCCTCCGTATTACCGCGGCTGCTGGCACGGAGTTAGCCGATGCTTATTCGTATGGTACTCTCATCGGACCACACGTGGTCCTTATTGCTCCCATACAAAAGAAGTTTAAAATCCATAGGACTGTATTCCTTCACGCGGCATGGCTGGATCAGAGTTGCCTCCATTGTCCAATATTCCTCACTGCTGCCTCCCGTAGGAGTCTGGACCGTGTCTCAGTTCCAGTGTGGGGGACCTTCCTCTCAGAACCCCTAGACATCGTCGCCATGGTGGGCCGTTACCCCGCCATCCAGCTAATGTCACGCGAGCC
>CASGDV010000018.1 GCA_949300335.1 uncultured Bacteroidales bacterium
CCTGAAGTGAAACTTAAATACGAGAAAGAGATGATCACGGAACGGGACTACTACAACATGTTCAACACCGCGAAGGCTGACGGTCTGGCCGCAGGGTTAGCCGAAGGTGAAGCAAAAGGGTTGGCCGAAGGTAGAGCTGAAGGTATAGCCGAAGGTATTTCCAGAGTGGCGAAGAAGATGCTGGAATCGGGAATGTCTGCTGAGATGATAGCGTCTATGACCGGTCTGACAAAAGCACAAATTGCAGCATTGTAAAATAGCTTCAGCCCGCAGATTCCATTCATTTCGCGAGGCATCATAACCTCTTCTATCCCTCAACGAGTGTGGGTATTCATCAGAATCTTCCCTCATTGAGGGATTGTCTTTCCCGGTATTGTCATGTTTTCCTGCGTCTTGCCGCTATGGCAAACTGCATGAAGTATTTGTCAAAAGATGTTAGTGCTGTCGGATCTGGAGACAGATATTCCATACAGAATACTTCTCTCAATCTGCATATTTCTTCCAGCATGGCATTCCTTCCTGATTCGTGCAGCCGTCCGTATTTGATGGTCAGGTCGATAAGTTCCAGTGCCCGTTCGAAAGCCGCTTGAGCACGTCCGGCATTGCCTTTAATCTTCCATGACGATGTCCTGTATACTTCGCTGCCTATATTTGCCATCTGTTCCAGAAAAGGCATTTCTGCCCATCTTCCGTTTTCTAATGTTTTATGCTGCATTTTATTTGAAATATCGGATGACTATGCCTGTAATTTGTTCCCTTATATGCTTGTCTTCTACGTAGCGGCTTCTGTTATTCTGCCATGGGCGTATGTTTATAAGCGAATCGAATTCGATGAAATCATCTGTTCCGATATATTCCGGATATAGATTGATCCCCCAAAGAAATTCCTGCTCAGACCCATCTTCAAGTAAGAGCCGTTCCAAATCAGAGTGAAGTTCAGAATTTATAGCTAATTTACCCCTGTCAATGTCGACTACGGCTTTGACCATATCTCCGAAGAACTCTGTTGCCATGTGTTTCAGTTCTTCAACGCTTATAGGATTATCAATAATCATATTCCTTGAGTTTTGCGCTAAGATATGAATTTTTTTATTAGCGTATAGGGCATTGGCCGGATTGTTCCGCCTGCCCTCCTTTATTTTTCCCTCAATGAGTGTCGGTATTCATCAGAATCTTCCCTCATTGGGGGATTGCCTTTTCGGTATTGTAGAATCATCAGGCCAATTTCTTCAGAAGGTGTGTCCTGTATGCGTCGAAGGCTTATGATATGGGCTCGCAGAGGGGTGACGGGCAGGTGTACGACATTCCTCCCGTGTATTTCATCGGTCTTCTTGACAAGGACATTCAGGACTTTCAGAAGCATTCGCCGGAGGACGGTGTCATTGCAGAGTATACCTTCCGTGAAAAAACGACGATGAAGGTGCCGGATGAGACTATTTTTGCTATCTTCGTGGAACTGAACCGGTTCGACAAGGAACTTGAGGAGTGTGGGACTTTGTTGGAGCAGTGGTGTTTCGCGCTGAAACATATCAGCACTCTGGACAGGTTGCCGGAGGAGCTGAGGACGGAGGCATTCGAGCGTCTGTTCCAGGCTTGCGAGATCTCGAGGTTCGAACCTGAAGTGAAACTTAAATACGAGAAAGAGATGATCACTGAACGGGACTATTACAACATGCTGAACACTGCTAAAGCTGATGGTCTGGCGGAAGGAGAAGCAAAAGGGTTGGCCGAAGGTGAAGTCAAAGGTCGCAATGAAGAAAAGATTCGGATAGCGAAGGCTCTAAAGGAAAATGGAGTCGCAGACAATATCATTGCAGCCACCACTGGAATACCTGAAGAG
>CASGDV010000019.1 GCA_949300335.1 uncultured Bacteroidales bacterium
TATCTGAACTGTGACGGTTCTCCGGTCAAGACTTCGATTCTGAAACTTCGCAGGGAAAAGAAAGATACGGCATTATGGCATCTGGCATTCGGAAAACATCCGCAGGAAGAATTGTATGATTTGAAGAAAGACCCTGAATGTCTGGATAATCTGGCTTTAAAGGATGAATATGAGGCCGTAAAGGAATCCATGAAAAGAATACTGTTTGAAGACCTGGAAGAACAGCAGGATCCGCGTGTGACCGGGAACGGGGATGTATTTGATAACTATCCTTTTTATCAGCAGAACTGCTTCTGGTATTATGAACGCTATATGTCCGGGGATGTGAAGACGTATCAGACAGATTGGGTATCGCCGACTGACTATGAAATTATTGACAAATGAATAAATATTATTTGACACTGCCGGTTGTAACATTGATTACCGGAATCCTTCTCCAGTTTTTATCCGCCTGCGGATCAGGCGGGGATGAAATGTGCCTGGATTACGATGAGCCTCCGGTGACGGGAAGTTGGGGAGATCAGGGAGACGGGACATTCGTCAACCCGATCCTTAACAGCAATTATCCTGACAGTGACGTGGAGGAGTATGACGGCAAATGGTATATGATATCATCCAAAGGCAGTTATATGAAAGGAATGACAATCCTGGAATCTGAAGATCTCGTCAACTGGGAAATCGTCGGAGGCATTGTCGACAGCCTTACCTGGAAGACTTCGACCGGTGTGTGGGCAGGAGATCTTGTCCGGCACGACGACAAATGGTTGTGTTATTTCATAGATTTTGACAATGGCCTGTTTGTCTGTGAGGCAGATGACATAAAAGGAAAATGGAGCGCACCGCAACAGATTCTGGAAAAGAAAGGCATGACAGATCCTGCGGTTTTCTGGGATTATGATTCGGAACAGGCATATATGTTATGCAATTACCAGATTGACGAGAACGGCAAGAAAAGAATCTATCATCAGCGTCTGTTCCGACTGTCTTGGGATGGAAAGAATCTGCTTGATGACGGGGTCGACATATATGTTGAAGAAGGTGCCGAAGCGGCAAAAATATACAAGATAAACGGCACGTTCTACATTTTCCTGTCCGAATGGATGTCAGATGAAAACGGCAGGAAACTGGACAGACGGCAAGTTGCATTGCGTTCGGGCAATATATACGGCCCATACGAGAAACGGATTCTTCTGGAAAAAGGCAACGGCACGGACAGGAGCTGCTGCCAGGGCTCCCTGTTGCAGGCTCCTGATTCATCGTGGTGGTATATGCATCAGCTGGTCCAGGCAAGGAATACTTATGAGGGACGGCCGCAATGCCTGATTCCGGTGAAATGGAAAGACGGATGGCCATTGCTTGGGGAAGATCCGGACGGGAACGGGATAGGTAATATCGTGTGGAAAAGTAAAAAGCCGATACAGGGTAAACCGATCAGAATGGTTCGGACTGATGACGATTTCAATGCGGCCGAGCTTTCTCCACAATGGCTCTGGGCAGGCAATCCTGACAACGGCAAATGGTCCTTGACTGCCAGGAAAGGATTTCTGAGACTATATTCGGCAGCCCCGTCGGACAATGCCAGGAAATATGCGACCCTGCCGAACAAGCTGTTCCAGCGCAAAATGGGTAAAGGGAAAGATACAGTCATCGTAAAAATGATGACGGACGGTATGAAATCGGGACAGACAGGCGGTATCGTATGTACCGGTTCTTCTTTCATTTCTTTTGGAATACAGTGCAGCGGACGAACCCGGAATATTGTCATGGATA
>CASGDV010000020.1 GCA_949300335.1 uncultured Bacteroidales bacterium
ATTCCCGTTTCCGCAGCTCAGGTTTCGAAATATACGGCATGTCTTTCGACAGTGATCCTGAAAGTTGGCGTAAGGCGTTGAAAGAGTTCGGCATGAACTGGACCAATGTCATTACGGAATTCCCGGGAGGTCCACGTACAAGCCCTATCTGGACCGGCTACGGCATGGACGGCATTCCCTGGAACTACCTCATCGACGCCTCCACCGGAGAGATCATCGCCAAGAACCTCCGCGGTGAAGCCCTTGCCGCCGAGCTCGAGACCCTCTTCACAGAACAAAAGTAAATCGTTATGAATAATTCCCTAAAGCTGTTTTTCACAATCACGATATTATTGTCAGTGTCTATGCTCATAGTGTCAGCTCAGACGCCTGTCCCGGAGTCTGAGCTGATAATATACAAAATGCAGAATTACCGTGACCACAATCCCCTGTATTTCATGGAGGCGGATGAAGTCTACAGAGGTGTGAAGATGATGGCCGACAGCTCATACTCGGCTCATAAGGACAGTCTCGGTAATCTCGTCCTGGACCGCAAGCGCGGCGGTAATGAATATACCTATGATACACTTGGACGTATAACCTCCAATCCCGGAGTTTGGGTCAGCTATCAGTACGAGGGTAATGTTCTGGAAATTAAGGGAGTGGCGAAAGAGGACTGCAGCCTGTCTTTCAAGTATAGGATAGAATATGCCGGAAAGTATCCGGTCCGCAGGAGTATGGTCCATATCAATTATAAGGGAGATGAGGTAAAATCGGAGGAGTGGTGGACCTATGACCGGTTCGGCAGAATGACAGGATATACGGTAGTGGATGAGGGATCGACATTGTCTGATTCCATTTACGCAGTGATAAGTTATAACGGTTATCACACCTATGACCGCAGGAATATAACTGTGTGTCTAAGTGAGGGTCTGCTGTACTACAACCGTCTTGACCAGTATGATGACGCCGGCAGAATAATCCGCTCGTACATATGCGATGAATATGACTGGACGCAATGTGTCGAGGAATACGAGTATGCGGACAGTCTGAATGCTGCGCCCTATGTCCGGACCACCTCTATCATTCAAAGCAGCTCTCATCCCGCCAATAAGAAAATCAGGGAGACCTATGACTCCAACGCTTGGCTTGTCCGTGTCGAGGAATCGGGAGACGGGGTGATGCCATTTTCAACCAAAGAGGAAATCAAAATAGAATACGATGACAGGGGCAATGTCGTAAAGTGGTTCTTTATCTCCCCGTGGTGGTGTCAGTGCGATTTTGTCGAGTACGAGTATTATTAGAGTTGTTGATGCGTCGGGAGGACGACCAGTCCGGCTGCGGGAGGGTTGCGCAAGACGTAGGCAATCGCCCGTTTAAGGTACTCGGTATCGTCAATTTCTTTCATGCAGATGTCCGCGCTGCTCATGTCCGCCAGAGTGAAAAGTCGCTTCCGGTAGGTCTTGATGAACCCGCCGCAATCCTCTTCAGTGCCGTGGGCTATGAAATGGACGTGGTTGTCCATCAGACAGAAAGCGTGCATGGATATATCTCTTCCAGCCATGCATACCGGAATGCTGTTCATGCCGAAAATGTAATCGGTGTCAGTCTTGAAAATGATTTCTTTTTCCAGTCCGGCTGTGCAGATGTGCCGGAAATGTTTCTCCTGCTCCATAATCTTTCGCTTCTATCGTTTAATGACTGCCTCAAAGTTAGGAATTATATTCAGACTGTGCAACAACGGTAAGCAGAGGCGCGGGTACTTTTTGTAATCACTCAGAGATTAGAGGGTTAAGAAAGAGGGATGTGCGTGCCGGTGGGTTGTGAAGGCGCGAAAGATTCTCGTTGTGTCGGTAATGCTGTGAAAAATAGTTGATTATGAAAATGGGGTGCGTCAGTACTTACGGTAAATCTTTCGTAGGCTCGGACGCGGGTGTTTGCGTGCCTTTCCAGGCGCTAATCAGGGGTATCTTTGCAGATAATCACAAAATTAAGAATGAGACAATCCCATCGGTGCTGTCGAATAGAAAAATTGTTTACCTTTGCAGAGCCTTCCGCAGTATTGCGTCAGGCATACATATTGGTGAAAGTGTTTTCGCACTATCCTTCCGAAGAAATCTGACAGTTTCAATGAATGCAAGGATAACGACAGCACCATCACTTGTATTGGCTTGTGTATTCGCACAATCGATACGAGTGTGGGGATTGTTTCAGTCTGTTTGCATTCAGGTTTTGTCAGAACCTCTTCGGAAATAGACGAATCGGCTCCACACTTTCTTTTTTTTAAATGCTGCTTAGGAGTCAGGCGGCAAGCAAAAACAGCTTATATGAAAAAAATCATCTGTCTGCTATCAGCAGTACTGCTCTGTACGGTATTCGTACAGGCACAAGATCTTATCACCAAAAAGAACGGTGAGGACATTAAGGCAAAAATCCTTGAGGTTAATCAAACCGAGGTGAAGTACAAGAAATTCGACAATTTGGACGGTCCTGTTTTTACAATTTCAAAATCTGAGATTCTGATTATCAGGTACGAGAATGGAACAAATGATGTGTTCAATACCGTTCCGAACAATAATTATGACGGTGCGTATGGAACTCAGGGGCGGGAGGATGTTCTGGCTCAGGTCGTACCCGGAATGAGATATAGAGATTATAAGTCTTTCTACAAGGCATCGGATTATGTGAGGCAGCCGGGAGATGAATATTCTCCGGCAGTAGGAGGATTATGCTCCTGGATAGTTCCCGGACTCGGTCAGGTGCTCTGTGGGGAAGTTGGAAGAGGAATAGGTTTTTTCTGCGGTGCTGTAGGCGCGTCTGTTTTAATGGGGGTCGGATTAGGAGTGGGCGATCTTACCGGGGCAATACTGTCATTGGCCGGTTCTGCGGCTTTACTGGCCATAGATATATCTGCTATAGTGGACGGAGTCAAGGTTGCGAAGGTTAAGAATATGTATATGCAGGATCTTCGCAGAAAGTCATCCTTAGACATTAAGTTGTCTCCGTATGTCTCGACATTCGCCATGTCGTCAGGAAGTTATCATCCTGTGGCAGGTCTTTCACTCAGTCTGTCATTTTAGCAGAAGATTTGATTATTATGATTATGATGTATCGATTGGCGGCATTTTTCACGGGGGCACTTTCCATAATACTGATGTCCGGATGTGAGCAAATTGGTCCTGGCGGTAGAAATAATGTTGCTTTGATGGGAGATATTGAGCGGAAATTGTACAGCGCGTATGTTGATGCCGGTTATTGGCCTGATCGTCCGTCTGGTGAAAGAACGTGGTTCGAGGTATGCCTGATGCTTGTGGACGTTGACGAGTTTGATGACAGCTATTACATATGGATGGACCTGAACTTTAACGGTGATTATTTAGGTGATTACCGGTATGATGAGTCTGCTGATGAATATACGTACGAATTTGAAATACCCTCCGGGACGTATGCACTGGGCAGTTTCGAACTGGATGAAATGACTGTGGATATTGATGCGGAAATAATGGATGGCGGAGAAGACAGAGGCAGTTACTATAGGTATGATGTCGTCTCTGGAAACCTGCATGTCAAGCATTCCCGGGGAAATGTCTACAAGTTTAGTTTTGATGGTGAGTTTGAAAACGGTGAACGGTTTGAGTTTACCTACGATGGTGAATTGAGGGTAATTTCCTTATAAATGATGTTATGACATGGAGGGGAAGCAGCGTTCATGGTAGAGTGCTGCTTCCTTTGTTTTAATTTCGTCCTGATGGTTGACGGGCTGTGTACGGTGGTGCTCTTCAGCAGGTTTCCGATCCTAAGACAGGTATGACGCCGGAGCATATTGCGGTCTTACGGCATAGTCGGTGATGATCATATTGAAATGGCTTCATCGTTAATATTTGTTTGCCAATTTGGAAACAAAGCATTGTCTTTGCAGGTGAAATAAGAAACGTATGTACGGACAGTCGATAACGATAGTGTTGAGCGATGAGGCGAAAGCCTTTATAAAGCTGCAGCCCCTTAAGGCTCAGCAGAAGATATACTACAATATTTTCAAGGTTGAGGGCGGCGTTATGGATAAGGAACTCTTTAAGAAATTGGAGAATACTGAAATATGAGAGTTGCGGACGCTTTTCAATGGCAATTGTTACCGCCTGTTCGCCTTTTGTGATAATGATATTAAGGCGTAATGGTAAAGATTAATTTCACACCGGCAGACGACATGAAAGATGAACTCTGGGGGCCTATAGGAACTCCGGAGCGTGACGCAATGGAAGCGCAGCTTAAAGAGGATACACAAGCCTACTTTGTCGGAGAGGCCATCAAAAAGGCACGTCTCAAACAGAACCTGACTCAGGAGGAATTAGGTGAAAGGATAGGAGTGAAACGCTCTCAAATTTGCAAACTGGAGAGCGGTAAATGCTCTATGACCCTTTCTACGATGAGCAGGGTATTC
>CASGDV010000021.1 GCA_949300335.1 uncultured Bacteroidales bacterium
ACATCGCTCACGAACTGGGCTGCCGGCGGCTACAATACTGTAACGCTGAACTCCTATATAGATTCCTATGCGAATTACAACAAGAACGGGATGTTCTGGAACAACCGTCTTCAGATGTATTACGGTTTTTTCTATTCCGAAGACAAGCCTTTCCTTCAGAAAAGCAATGACAATCTCTATCTGGAAAGCAAATGGGGACTGCAAACCGCAAAAAAACTGTATTGCTCGGCGGATTTCAGCATGAAATCACAGTTCTCGAATACTTATGAATATCCTGGAAGTCTTCCTGCCGACAAGGACAGCAAGGACCCGGCCGCCTGGAAGGAAGCCAGAGTCCTCAAATCGGGAGGGTTCTCACCTGCGAACATGTCTCTGGCTCTCGGTCTTGACTACAGGCCGACAAACTGGCTGACCTTGAATATGGCGCCGCTTACTGGAGGATTCGTGATTGTGGACAATCCTTTGCTTAGGAAGGCATACAGCATGCCTTTGAAGGATGAGTTCCTGAATGTGCAGCTTACAGATGAAGAAACGAATGCCGGACACTGCTATAAAGGTGCAAGGTTCGAGTTCGGTGCGCAGCTCAAGATGGATATCAGGGTAAACATCAACAATAATTTCAGTTACAATACCCAGCTCCTGCTTTTCTCTAACTATCTGAAAGAACCCCAGAACATAAGGGTGAACTGGGACAACAGGATAGACTGGAAGCTCGCAAAATATTTTTCTTTGGGAATATCGACGAATCTTATCTATGACGATAATGTCATGATCAAGAATGAAAAGGATATTGAAGAGTATCCGGACGGAAGACAGCGAGTCCAGTTCAAGGAATTCGTCTCTTTCGGATTTACATATACATTCAGCAAATAATCCGGATGCAGAAACCGTTTGACGATATCTTGAATGGAATTGAAGGTCCGGTTCTGCTGGCTGTCAGCGGAGGTATGGATTCGATGTGCATGGCATCGCTGTTCTACAATTCGCAATCGGGGCTTCCATTTGCCGTGGCACATTGCAATTTCCATCTGAGAGGAGAGGAAAGCGACGCCGATGAAAGACTTGTACTGGACTGGGCTCATGAACGGGGAATCAAGGTATATCGGAAAGATTTCAATACTGAAGAATATTCAAGCAGTCATGCCGTCAGTATAGAAATGGCGGCCCGTGACCTGCGCTATGCATGGTTTGCCGAGTTGTGCAGGACAGAAGGATTCAGGTCCCTTGCGGTCGCCCATAATGCAAATGACAATGCGGAAACCCTGTTTCTGAATCTGCTTAGGGGAACAGGTATGAAAGGCATGACGGCAATGGGGGAAAAATCGGTAATCCCTTCTCCGGAGGGAGGTCTTTACAACCTTTACAGACCGCTTCTCGGATTTACCAGAAAGATGATTGAAGGATATGTCCGGGAAAACAAGGTTCCTTACAGGGATGACAGGACTAATTTTCAGACAGATTATAAACGCAACAAAATCAGAAATATGGTCTTTCCTGTTTTTGAACAGATAAATCCTTCTTTTGTAAAGACCATTACCCGTGAGATTGCTCTTTTTGCTGATATAGAAGGAATTCTGGATGAATTTGTAAAAAGTCACCGGGAATCATGCCTGTCTGAATCAGACGGAATTTGGCATGTTGACATAGCTGCATTGAAGGCGGCTCCACACAGCGGTTATGTCCTTTATTCTATTTTAAGCGGCTTTGGCTTCAATTCTGCTGCCATATCATCGGCAAAAGCCCTTCTCGATGCGGATACAAGGTCAGGTAAGGTATTCCATTCTCAGGATTACAGGCTTGTAAGCACAACTTCCGAGTTTCTGATTGAGCCGGTCAGGGAACAGAACTTTACCGGTTTGACAGGCAGAAGGCTGTTCGGAGCTCCCAAGTACGATGATGCGGTTATGGTGGTCAGGGGAGAGGGAACGTACCATTTCAACGGAAAATCCTTTACCGTATGTGTTGTTCCGCGTCATGAATTGACCGTGCTGAAGATGGGACGCGGAACCATTGCTTTTGACATATCGAAACTGGATTTCCCGATAGTTTGCAGAAGGTGGAATGACGGCGACTGGTTCCGTCCTTTTGGTATGCGCGGAAAGAAAAAGGTCAGTGATTTTTTCACTGACCTGAAATATTCTCTTATTGACAAGGAGTCATCTGTCGTCTTGCCCTTCCTCGGAGATGACAATCATATTGCCGCTGTTCTTGGTGAAAGAATCGATGACTCGCTCAAAATCACCGATTCGACGGAGAAGGTTATTATCATGAAGGTTATCTGATTTCGATTTCATACGGGATTCTCGCCCATACTTTCCCTCCGTTCTTGAAATCTATGCTTCTGAACGTCTTTTCGACCAGTTCGAAAGGTGTTCCGGCATATACGCTCGCCTTTGCACTGTTGAGAGTCATCATCAGCATTTCCATAGTAGTGAGCGGTTTTGGATATTCGACTATCTGCCATGAAGAAATGTCGCTTCCCGGTACTGCAGCATTGGCTGCATAAGCTAGAGCGTCTTCTATTGTTCCCAGTTTATCGACTAGTCCTATTTCCAGTGCATCGCTGCCGGCCCATACGCGTCCCTGTGCAATCGAATCGACATAATTTACGTCAAGTCCTCTTCCTTCAGACACAATCTCAGTGAATCTGCCGTAAATCTTTTCGACCGAAGCCTGCATGTATGCGCGCTCCTTTTCATCGAGAGGTCTCATCAGAGAGTACATGTCACTATGATCATTGCTGTTTATGCTGAGGCTGTTAACATGTACTATCTTGTCAAGAGTACCGCTGAAATCCGGAATCATGCTGAAGACTCCGATAGAACCGGTAAGTGTTCCAGGATTGGAGAATATATAATTGCAGTTGCTGGAAATCCAGTATCCTCCGGAAGCGGCATAATTTCCGTATGACGCAATGACCGGTTTCACCTCTTTCGTGAGGTCTATTTCCGATTTGATCTTTTCTGAAGCCAGTACGCTTCCTCCGGGAGAACTTACCCTGAAAACGACAGCCTTTATGGTTGAATCTTTCCTGACATCGGATATGATGGCGGCAAACCTGTCTCCATAGACCCCTCCCATCTTGTTTTCTCCGTCCATGATTTCTCCGTCAGCGTATATTATCGCAATCCTGTCCTTGGCTTTCAGATTCGGATGAACCTTTATTGTCTTGTAGTCTTTAAGGCTGATGGCTGCAACGTCTTCGATCTTTTCTGCCTGATAGAAAATGCAAAGCTGTTCGTCAAGTTCTTCCCTTGTCATCAGACCGTCGACAAGTCCGGCTTCGAGCCAGTCGGTAGGGAAGTTGAGCTTGAGACCGTCTATCATTCCGTTGAAAGATTCTTCTGAAATGTTTCTGGAGGCAGCTATTGTTTCCGACCAGTTTTCCCATATTGCATCTATCATTTCCTGGTTCTGGAATCTGTTCTCGGGACTGCTTTCGCTTCTCACAAACATTTCTCCTGCCGATTTGTATTTGCCGTGCCTTATTAGTTGGACATTCACTCCGAGTTTGTCGAGAATATCTTTCAGAAAATACATTCTTGAAGACAGACCGATCATCGAATTCAAGCCTCCGTCAAACGGTGACATATATATCTTGTCCGATACGGATGCAAGATAGTAACCGGCATTGGTAGGATTTTCAATGTATGAAATAACCGGCTTGCCGCTGTTTCTGAATTTTGAAAGCGCTGTCCGGAGTTCTTCTATTTCCGCTATACCTCCTGAAACGAAATCAGGGCGCATGTAGATGAACTTTATGGCAGGATCCAGTGCAGCTGCATTTATGGCCTGCATTGCATCCCAGATTCCGAGGGGTGACGGTGTGTTTTCCTGAAATGAGGTGAACAGATCAGTCTCCTTTGTCTGTTGGCTCAATGTGATCTTGGACATGTCCAGTGTCAGGACAGCCTCCCGTGGCATTACGGGAGCCGATTCCCCCAATGCAGCCAGAGAGCCTACGAAGCCGAAGAACAGGAATATCGACAGTACGCCCATTATCAGTATCCCGAGCATCACCGCCAATGTGATTTTTACAAATTGTTTCATTTGTCGTCCGTATATTTGGTTAAACTTATTTTACCAGTGCAATCCTGCGAAAATAACAAAAAAAAGATATATCTTTGCAAAATGTACAGGTAAAATTGTTCTATGGTAAGAAATGGTCTTGTCAGATTTTTTACTTTGTTCATGACTGCATGGTATATGTGCTGTGTGGTCGGTTTCGATATCCATACCTGTCTCATAAGCAACAGAAGTTTCCTGTCTTTTCCTTATGAAAACGTTTCATGCAAGACTGTCCATCCGGATATGGACTGCCATTGCAGCGGAAATTGTGCAAATCACGCAGGCACCGGCAATGACGGATTATCCTTCAGCAGTTTTTGCTGCACTAATGAAGTCGTAGCATTGTCACTGGCCGGAGACAGCAATGTCAGGGACAGGAATGTGACTGCAAACGCTGCCTTTGTCTGCAGTGCCGTATTGCCGCCTTTCCTTGTTTCCGCCGGAACCGGTTGTCCCGAAGTTATCCTTCACAGGGAACGGATAGATGAAAAAGTGCATTTCAGACAACCGTTATATTTGCGTAACGGTATCTTGAGAATCTGATTTACGTCCGTTCTTTCATTTCATTCGAAGAAGTATAACGTATAATCAGAAAAAACAATGAATAAATATATATTATTGATCCCGGCTATTGCAATAGCCGTTTTCTCCTGTGCCGTCAATGCGGCAGCCCAGGTTGTTGATGCAAACGGTGTCGCAATCGATACTGCGGGAATATATGACGGAAGGGTCGACAGCTTGAATGCGGCCGTATTCGTTTCACGTCAGGCAGGCAATTTCATTTCCAAAGGAAAGCCTATAAGAACAGAAGTAATATCGGCTGCAGGTCTGTGCAAGATGGCATGCTGCAATCTTGCGGAAAGTTTCGAGAATTCAGCGAGCGTTACAGTCGGATATTCCGATGCGGTTACGGGGGCCAGACAGATCCGTCTGCTGGGACTTTCAGGAACTTATACGCAGATGCTGGATGAAAACAGACCGGTAATGCGCGGCCTTTCATCACCTTTCGGACTTTCTTATGTGCCGGGGCAGTGGCTTGAGAGCATACAGATTGCGAAGGGTGCATCATCGGTGATAAATGGAGTGGAGTCCATAACGGGGCAGATCAATCTCGAGCACAGGAAACCGACTGATGAAAAGCCTTTGTTCATCAACGGAGCGGTCATGAGCGATACGAAGATGGATTTGAATGTAGCATCATCACTTCAGATGGGGCCGAATTGGAGTACCGTGATACTGGGGCATGTGTCTGGAAATCTGGAATCATATGACCATAATCATGACGGATTCATGGATGATCCTAAAATGCTTCAGTTCAACGTTGCAAACAGATGGCTTTATTATGCTGACAACGGAGTGCAGGTGCGTTTCGGGGTCAGGGCCCTGCAGGATGCCAGACAGGGCGGCCAGGAAGGTTACGACAGGAAAACTTATTCCCTTGATATGCCGTCGGACGGCGTGACGGATCCTTGGGGTTCGGACATACTGAACCGTTCCATAAACGGTTATCTTAAGGTCGGAGTGCCGTTGACTGAGGACAACAGCCAGAATATTGCACTTGTAGCTGATTACAATTATCAGAAAATGGATTCATATTTCGGCTCGACCTCATATCTCGGAGGCCAGCATTCGGCTTTCGCGAATCTCCTGTATCAGAATGAGGTCAACGAATCGCACAAGTTCACTTTGGGTATCAGCTCCACTTATGACGTTCTGGATGAAAATTTGTACAGGCTGGTGGCTTTCGCTCCCGTATATGACAGGGATTTGTCCACGAATCTTGCAAATGCCGGTATTTTCGGTGAGTATACCTTTCATGCCGGTGACAAGTTTACTTCAATTGTCGGACTCAGGGGAGACTGGTACAATAAGGATGGTTTCAAGTTTTCACCGAGGGTTACGCTCAAGTATTCTCCTGTAGAGGAAATAGTGTTGAGAGCCAACGGAGGACGAGGTTTGAGATATGCAATGCCACTGGTTGATAATATTGGTGTATTTTCGACAGGAAAGCGTTTTGAAGGAATCTTTGATGAACATACGCTGGAAGATGCATGGACGTTCGGCGGAAACCTTACCTATTATCTTCCTTTCGGCGCATCTTCAAACACATACCTTAGCTTCGATTATTTCAGGACACAGTTCAGCCAGCAGGTCATAGTGGATTATGAGCATATCCTTAATGCGATAGAATTCTATAATCTTAACGGAGGCCGTTCTTTTACCGATAACTATCAGGTGGACTTTACAGTGGATCCTTTCGAGAGGTTTACCGTAACGACTACATTCCGCTATACAAATGCAAAAGTGGAACTTGCCGGCAAAGGACTGGTGGAAAAACCAATGACTAGCAATCTCAAAGGTGTCCTTAATCTGCAGTATTCCACAAATCTGAATAAATGGATATTTGATTTCACTGCATCGGTAAACGGATCTTCAAGGGTATACGATTTCATGAAAGAACTTGCTGACGAAGATGGCAATCTTCTGTACAAAAACGGACGTACCCCGGTTTACCCGCTCCTTTATCTTCAGGTTACAAGGCGTTTCAAAGGAGTCGATGTGTATATCGGAGGTGAAAACCTTACCAATTTCAAACAGAAATATGTTATTGTCGGGGACAAGGGGAGCGACGGTCTTGTAAATCCGAGGTCATCTTCTTTCGATGCAAGCGCCATTTGGGGGCCTCTCATGGGAATCAAGGTGTATGCCGGTTTCAGATTCACTTTGTGGAAGACTGAATAAAGTTGGAACTCATGTGGATTTTTTGTTAAATTTGTGAAATTGTCTTTATAAAATAAAACATTTATTGATTATGAAAAGAATCATTATAATAGTGGCCCTGTCATTCATGATGGCCATGCCTGCGATGTTCGCTTCCGATTCATATAACGGCGAACAGGTTTCGGTAACGGATAAAAAACCTTCCAAAAAATCGAAAAAATACAAGGATGTGACATTCAAGGCGCATCTTCATTGCGAGAGCTGTGTGAAGAAGGTAATGGAAAATATTTCGTATGAAAAAGGAGTGAAAGGTTTGGATGTTTCTTTGGAGGAACAGAGGATATCGATAAAGTATGATCCGTCAAAGACGAATGAGGAAACACTTGCCAAGGCAATACAGAAGTTGGGTTATGAAGTAGAAAAACTATAGGAAAATGTATAAGATCGTATCCAAGGAGATGCTTACTCCTACCATATGCAGGATGAAAGTGGACGCTCCCAGACTGGCGGCTTCCGCTTACCCGGGACAATTCCTCATCGTGAGGCCGGAAGAGCACGGCGAGCGGATTCCGCTTACCATAAGTGATTTTGACAGGGAAGCCGGTACCGTTACAATAGTCACTCAGAAAATAGGGGCGTCTACAAGTCAGATCTGTTCTTTCGAAGCCGGTGATTCTTTTGCCGATGTTGTGGGACCGTTGGGAATACCTTCCGATTTCACGGCTGAATCCTTGGATATGCTTAAAGGCAGGAAATACATATTCATAGCCGGAGGTGTAGGAACGGCTCCGGTTTACCCGCAGGTGAAATGGCTGCATGAGAGAGGTGTGGCGGTAGATGTAATTGTCGGGGCAAAGAATTCAGGACTTCTCATTTACAAAAAGGAAATGGCCGAGGTGTGTGACAACCTTTACATTTGTACTGATGACGGTTCCGAGGGGTTTCACGGAATGGTTACCGCCATGCTTGAGAAACTGGTCGCCGACGGCAGATCCTATACTCAGGCTGTCGCCATAGGTCCGATGATCATGATGAAATTCGCTACACTTACTGCAAAGAAACTAGGCTTTCCAATAACGGTGAGTCTCAATACTCTCATGGTGGATGGTACGGGGATGTGCGGAGCATGCAGGGTTACGGTTGCCGGCAAAACCAGATTCGCTTGTGTCGAGGGGCCGGAATTCAACGGATATGACGTGGACTTCGATGAGGCGATGAGGCGTCAGACGATGTACAGATCCGAAGAACTTGCTGAAAATGACCATGAATGCAAAATAGGGAGGGGATAGATATGGCTAATGGAATACCGCGTGTTCCTGTTCGTGAACAGTTGCCCGAGGCAAGGGCGAAAAATTTTGACGAGGTTTGTTACGGTTATAATGCCGAAGAAGCTGTGTTGGAGGCATCGAGATGCCTGCATTGCAGGAATCCGAGATGTGTGGCGGCCTGCCCTGTGAGCATCAAGATTCCTGAATTCATTTCCATGGTGGCATCCGGAGATTTTTCTGCCGCCGCAGGTATAATTGCCGAAGATTCTTCTCTTCCTGCAATATGCGGAAGGGTCTGCCCACAGGAAACCCAGTGCGAAGGCAGCTGTATTCTCGGTGTAAAAGGAGAGGCTGTAGCAATCGGCAAACTGGAACGCTTCGTGGCTGACTGGAACAGACAGAATGGAGACCGTAAGGTAAAACCTGCCGCTTCAAACGGATACAAAGTTGCTGTTATAGGCAGTGGTCCGGCCGGATTGGCCTGCGCCAGCGATTTGGCAAAACTGGGCTATGAAGTGACGATATTCGAAGCTCTTCACAAACCGGGAGGTGTTCTCCAATATGGTATACCGGAGTTCAGGCTTCCAAAAGATACGGTAGTTGAGCCGGAAATCGCGGATGTGATGGCTCTCGGAGTCAAAATAGAAACGAATGTAATTGCAGGAAGAACGATAACGGTCGACTCTCTGATGGATGAAGAAGGATATTCCGCAGTATTCATCGGTTCTGGGGCAGGTCTTCCAAAGTTCATGAATATTCCCGGTGAAAATCTGAACGGTGTATTTTCCGCAAACGAGTTCCTGACAAGGAACAATCTCATGAAGGCATACCGTTCCGATTACAGGACTCCGGTCCATACTGGAAACAAGGTGGTTGTCGTAGGCGGAGGAAATGTGGCGATGGATGCCGCCCGTACTGCTCTCCGTCTTGGAGCCGAAACAACAATCGTATACAGGAGGACAGAGAAAGAACTGCCGGCAAGACGCGAAGAAGTACATCATGCCAAAGAGGAGGGAATCAGATTCGAACTTCTCACGAACCCGGTAGAAATTCTTGGTGACGACAAAGGATGGGTCAGGGGAATCAGATGCATAAGGATGGAACTCGGCGAGCCTGACGAGAGCGGAAGGCGTTCGCCTGTCCCGATTCCCGGATCCGAATTCGAAATAAGTACCGATTCGGTCATAATGTCTCTGGGCACATCTCCGAATCCGCTTATTGCCAGGACGACATCCGGACTTGAAACTAACAGGCGCGGCTGTCTTGTCGCAGATGAGGACGGAAGGACTGCCAGAGAAGGTGTTTTTGCCGGCGGAGATGCCGTTACAGGTGCGGCAACAGTAATTCTGGCTATGGGGGCAGGACGTAAGGCTGCAGCTGCAATAGACAGATATATAAAGGAAAAAGAAGGGCAGCAGAAAAACTGATATTATTTTTTCAAAATAATTATGGATATGCATGCAACGTTTCGGTTGTGTCCTGCATCTATATGTTGTGTTTGATTATAATAATATCATATCGGGATGTTGAGAGAAATCGTCATAGAATTGTCAAAGAGGTTGGGAGCCCTGCTACTCGTCATCCTCATTCTCTCATCATTCATATGGTTGTCATAGCTTTGATTTTTTTGCAGGTGATGAGGCCGGTTCCGGATTTTCCGGGGCCGGTTCTTTTCTTTTGAAAAATGACATGTATTTGGGAATCAATTTGTATTTTTGCGTGTTTTAATTTTTATATGTCTTTTTGATATGGCACAGAAACCTTCTATTCCCAAGGGGACAAGAGACTTCGGACCGGCCGAGATGGCTGGAAGAAACTATATATTCGATACTATTAAATCTGTTTTTAAGACGTATGGCTATGCCCCGATTGAAACACCTTCCATGGAAAATCTCTCTACACTTCTCGGGAAATACGGAGATGAAGGGGATAAACTTCTTTTCAGGATACTTAATTCCGGTGATGCGTTTTCCGGTATCGATTATTCCCTGTTCAGGCTTCCGGAAGGTGAAAATTCATACAACAGCAAGGCTCTTTCGCTGAAAGTCTGTGAAAAAGGACTGAGGTATGACCTGACAGTACCTTTTGCAAGGTTTGTAGTGCAGCATCAGAATGAAATATCCTTTCCGTTCAAGAGGTTTCAGATTCAGCCGGTATGGCGTGCCGACAGGCCCCAGAAAGGACGTTACAGGGAATTTTACCAATGTGACGCAGATGTCATAGGTTCGCGTTCGCTTCTGAACGAACTTGAACTTGTGCAGATTGTCGACAGGGTTTTCGAACTTTTCGGAGTCAGGGTCTGCATAAAGATAAACAACAGGAAAGTACTGACAGGACTTGCGGAAATATGCGGCTTTCCTGACAAGGTCGTGGATATAACCGTAGCTATTGACAAAATCGACAAGATAGGAATAGATGCCGTGAAGGCGGAGATGTATGAGAAGGGCCTTACGGAAGAGGCAGTTGCCGTAATAGAGCCGGTCCTTCTTTTCGAAGGGGACACTTCTGCCAAGCTTTCATTCATGCGCGGGCTGATGGAAGGCGGATCTTCATCAGGAACCATGTCTGAGACAGGTGTGAAAGGTATCGATGAACTGGAGGAACTTTTCGGGCTTGTCGGCGCTGCCGGGATTTCACAGGAAGTCGAGATGGATCTTTCTCTTGCAAGGGGACTCAACTATTATACCGGAGCCATATTCGAGGTGAAAGCAAAGGATTTCCAGATTGGAAGCATTTGCGGCGGCGGACGTTACGACAACCTTACCGGAATATTCGGATTGCCGGACATGTCGGGTGTGGGAATCTCATTCGGAGCGGACAGGATTTATGATGTGCTGAAAGGACTCGACAAGTTTCCTTCCGAGGTGAAATCCTCTACGAGGATTCTTTTTGCCAATATGGGAGACAATGAGTTGAAATATATAATACCGGTTGTGGCATGCCTCAGAAAATCCGGTGTGGCCTGCGAGATTTATCCGGAACAGACCAAACTTAAGAAGCAGTTCGATTATGCAGACAGGAAAAGCATACCGTTCATTTCCATTACAGGCGGGGATGAACTGGAGAATTCCGTAATCAATATCAAGAATCTTGCATCTGGAGAGCAAAAAGTTTTCAAAAAGGACAAAATATCTGAAATTCTGGATTTTATTTCTTAAAAAGGAATGAAACATATCAGTTTTGTCAATCCGGTATGGGGCTATGTCGCCGGTATCGTGACAGGTGTAACCTACGGATTGAATCCGTTGTTCGCTGTACCTTTGATGAAACGCGGCTTGACGGTCGATGAAATCCTGTTTTTCAGGTATTTCCTTGCTGTCGTTCTTCTATGTATCTGGATGTCTCTGCGAAGGGAGGCATTCCGCATAACGTTCAGGCAATTCCGAAGACTGTTGCTGCTCGGACTCCTTTTCTCGGCAAGCAGCCTGTGTCTTTTCGAATCATATAATTTCATTCCTTCAGGTATAGCGACAACCATCGTGTTCCTGTATCCTGTCCTCGTTGCGATAATAATGGTGTTTCTCAAAGTTTATCCGAAATGGCAGGTGTGGCTTTCCATTGCATTGACATTCGTCGGAGTGTTGTTGTTATGCCGTTCGGATTCCGGTCAGGTGATGCAGTGGAAAGGATTGTTGTGGGCTTTTTCCTCTGCTCTGGCATATTCCCTTTTCATAGTAATCATAAACAGGAGTACGGCAATCCGGTCCATACCTAACAATCTGCTTACTTTCTATGCCCTTCTGGTAGGTACCGCAGTCTTTTCCGTACATGCCGGTTTCAATCATGTCACGGGAAATTTGTCCGGTGTGTCCGGCTCATTTCTTGAGACCATGACTGCCGGTCTTGGCGATTCCGGAGTTTGGGCCAATCTTTTCGGACTGGCCTTTTTGCCTACTGTCGTATCAACTGCAACCCTCGCATTGGCTACGAGGCTCATAGGTGCGACGAAGGCATCGGTACTCGGTGTATTCGAACCTGTTACCGCTATCATGGTGGGTGTTCTTGCATTCAATGAAAGGATAACATTCAGTGTTGTTGCCGGAATTGCCATTATCTCAGTAGCGATAGTTTTCATGATTGTATCTTCGGCAAAAGAATCAAGATAAGCTGGAAATTGGGAAAAGGGAATTAAAAAATCAATTAAAAATTTGTGGATTGAAAAAAATGTTCGTATATTTGCAGTCCGATATCGCGGGATAGAGCAGTTGGTAGCTCGTCGGGCTCATAACCCGGAGGCCGGAGGTTCGAGTCCTCCTCCCGCTACCAAGTAGGACAACTCATTCGGGTTGTCCTTTTTCTTTATGTCCAAACCCCTCATAGAACGCGCTGCAAGGGCGATTCCCTTTTTCCCCACTATGAGCCTGATGAAGAGGCGATTTTCAATGTCGTTGAGGTGTATTCCGAAAAGTTCGAGGAGGCTTTTTCGCACTTTTGGATTTCATCCTCACATTCTGCTATCTTGTTTTCCAAGCATTTTGAATCTCTGGTCGTCAAGTATCACTTGCCGGGACTTGCTGCCGGATCACCTTGCTCCCTTCCCGGATCACTTGTACAATTCCTGAATCACTTATACCCTTTTCGAATCACTTGTATCCCTCCCCGGAGACGCTTACCAACCCACGCGCATCTCTATTTTTTATAAGTACTTAATTATCAATAGGTTGCTAAAAATCGAGATGCGCGTGACCCTTTTTTTTTTGAGGTCACGCGCATCGGCTTCCGAGATGAGTGTTTATTAATCAATTACTTATGCGAAAGACCGATGCTCGTGGGTTGAATAAAGCTAGGGACTGTGCATCATGAATATAATACGCCATCGCGGAAATACCTAAGAAAATACGTCATCCTGGGGACGCCTACGCGGAGCGAAAAATGACCGGGTGCCCGGCCGGACGTCGCTGAGACAATATGGGTAATGTAGACCGGAAATAAAATATATGATAATCAGGATTACTGCTTAAATTTTCTGCTCTGAATCGGATAAACAACTTCCATATTATCATTATAACCGGATTTAATTCAAATTGAAGAAAAAAAACTTTCTGAGTTCTTGCATTTTAAATTCTTTTCTTTTAATTTTGAGCCATGTTCATACAAAACTGATATTGTATAAACACCACATAAAACGCTTGAACCTTATTATAACCATATTAACTAACTAACCAGATTTATGAAAATCAATCACAGATTATTCGGAAGAATTATCGTGGGCGGTTTCTGTTTGGCAATGGGGGGGGGTATAATTGATATATCTCTATCCGCTGCGGAGCCGGGAGCCCTTACGGTAGTTCAGGGACAACCGATCCAGGGTAGGGTCGTTGATTCCAACGGGGAGCCTGTAGCTGGTGCGGCAATTCAGGTTGAAGGAACTCTTGAAGGAACTCTTGCCGACGAGGACGGAAAGTTCACCGTGAACGCATCGGAAGGCCAGAACCTCATCGTATCCATGATGGGATATAATGAGAGGGTAGTCAGGATTACATCCAAGACAGACTATCTGGTGATTCTGGAAGAGGTCGAGACAGTAATCGAGGATGCGGTGGTCGTCGCATTCGCAAAACAGAAGAAGGAAAGTCTTATCAGTTCCATCTCTACGGTTAAACCGGCAGAGTTGAAAACTCCGACGAGCAACCTGACGACGGTGCTTGGAGGCCGGATTGCCGGTATGATTACCCAGCAGGTTTCGGGAGAGCCGGGACAGGACAATGCCCAGTTCTTCGTCAGGGGTGTGACAACGTTCAACTCTAATGCCAGGGGACCGCTTATTCTTATCGATAATGTGGAACTTTCCGAAAATGACCTCGCGCGTCTCCAGCCGGATGATATCGAAGCCTTCTCTGTTCTTAAAGATGCTACGGCTACGGCTTTGTACGGTGCGCGCGGTGCCAACGGTGTAATTCTCGTGACTACAAAACAGGGAAAGGAAGGAAAGGCCCAGTTGAACATACGTTTCGAGAATGCATTTTCTGCGCCTACCAGAAATATAGAGACGGTAGATCCGATAACTTACATGTATTTGAGAAACGAGGCAGTTGCCACAAGGGATCCTCTGGCTCCGAGGCCTTATTCGAACAAGAAGATAGAGTCGACGATAAGAGGTGTCAATGAGTATGCCTATCCTGCAACCGACTGGCTCGGTGACATGTTCAAGGACTATACCACCAACCAGAGACTGAATGCGAGTCTGAGCGGCGGCGGCAAGGTTTCGAGATATTATGTGGCAGCAACCTACAACAACGATACGGGATTGCTTAGAGGGGACCCGAACAACGCATTCAGCAACAACATCAAGTTGCAGATGATGCAGCTCCGCTCCAACATAAATATAAACGTGACCAACACGACCGAACTTGCAATCAGGTTCAGCGGAACATTCGAGGATTATACGGGACCGCTCGACAGCGGAAGTGGCCTTTACAAAATGGCCCTTGCAACCGATCCTGTCCTTTTCCCTAAGTATTATGACAAATCCATGGTGACTCCGGAGGACAAGACCAACCATATCCTTTTCGGAAACTACGGCAACGGAGGCTATCTGAATCCGTATGCACGCATGGTAAGGGGATACAAAGAATATGACAAACTGAATCTTATCGCTCAGGCCGAAGTAACCCAGAAACTGGATTTCATAACCAAGGGGCTCAGCGCGAGGGCTCTGTTCAATACGACCAGATACTCATATTACGATGTGCAGAGGTATTATGAGCCATTCTACTATTCCATGACTACCTATGACCCTGTAAAGAACAAATATACTCTTAACTGTATAAATGAAAAGGAAGGTACGGATTATCTGAAATATGCAGAGGGCGGAAAAGATATCCAGACCACCACATATCTGGAGGCAGCTATTGATTATAACAGGACATTTGCCGAGAAACATGCAGTTTCGGCCCTTCTGGTATACACGATGCAGAACAGGCTTTATGCAAATCAGGGCGACCTTCAGAAATCCCTGGCATACAGAAACCTGGGGCTTGCCGGCCGTCTTACCTACGGTTATGACAGCAGATATCTCATAGAGGCGAACTTCGGTTACAACGGTTCGGAAAGGTTTGCCGAAGGACACAGATTCGGTTTCTTCCCTTCAGTCGGTCTGGGCTGGATCATTTCGAATGAACCGTATTACGGCGACAATCTCAAGAGGGTGTTGAGCCTGCTGAAACTGAAAGGAACTTACGGCCTTGCCGGTAACGATCAGATCGGTGATGCGGATGACAGATTCTTTTATCTTTCCAATGTGAATCTGGATACCGCCCTCGATGTACAGTTCGGAGAGGATTACGGTTTTTCATCAAACGGAGTATCCATATCGAGATATGCGAACAGCGATATTTCATGGGAAATAGCCAAGAAGATGGATGTCGGCATCGAACTCGGACTCTGGGACTGGATAACGGTTCAGGCGGACTATTTCCGTGAGAAAAGGACCAATATCCTGATGGACAGGGCATCTATACCGTCCACAATGGGACTTCAGGCCGCTATCCGGGCAAATGTAGGTGAGGCTTCATCATGGGGCTATGAAGTATCTGTCGATCTTAACAAATCTTTCGCCAATACATTATGGGTTTCCGGCCGTTTCAATATGACATATGCAACCAGCAAGTTCGACGTATATGAGGAGCCCGACTATGGTTATGAATGGCTTTCATGGGAAGGCAAGAGAATCAACCAGATGACGGGGCTTGTAGCCGAGAGGCTTTTCATAGACGAGGCGGATATCGCCAACTCTCCCAAACAGACATTCGGAGAGGTGATGCCGGGAGATATAAAATACAAGGATATCAACGGTGATGAAATCATCGACTCGCAGGACTACGTTCCTATCGGAAGCCCTACTATTCCTTCCTACATATACGGTTTCGGAGTTTCCGCCGGTTTCAAGGGATTCGATCTTTCCCTGTTCTTTCAAGCAGCAGCCGAGACATCTTTTATGATAAATCATTCTGCAACGGCTCCGTTTGTAAATCTTAGCGTAGGAGGCCAGTCTTCAACCAACGGAATGCTCCAGGCCTGGGCCGACGATCACTGGTCGGAATCCAACAGGAACAATTATGCGCAGTGGCCTCGTCTGAGCGATACCATAATCGCGAACAACAACAAGTCGAGCACATGGTGGCTGCGCGACGGCTCGTATCTGAGGTTGAAGACGATGGAATTCGGTTATACGTTCCCGGACAAATGGATGCAGAAAGTGCGTGTAAGAGCATTGAGACTCTACATAAGCGGTACCAACCTGTTCACCCTTTCCAACTTCAAGTTGTGGGATGTGGAAATGGGAGGCAACGGACTTAATTATCCTATCCAGAGGGTTTTCAACTTGGGTATAAATCTTAACTTCTAATTTTACGCGAAATGAACAAAACTATAATATCGATTGGAACGGCAGTACTTCTGGCGACGTCCTGCAGTTATCTGGATATCGTTCCGGATAATATAGCGACAATGGAGATGACATTCCAGACCAGAACCAATGCCGAGAAAATGCTGTACACATGCTACAACTACATACCGAGTACGGCATCCCCTTGGGGAAATCCTGGTATCGGAGCCAGCGACGAAGTCTGGAACTGCATGGAGAAGACATTTTACTATACTAATGAAACGGCGTTCCGCATAGCCAAGGGACTGCAGAATACAAGCGACCCGTACCTGAATTACTGGAGCGGCGGACAGGATGGCAAGAATCTGTTCATAGGAATCCGTGACTGCAATATTTTTCTGGAAAATGTAGACAATGTTCCGGATATGACCCAGACTGAGAAAAACCGCTGGAAGGCCGAAGTTAAGTTTATCAAAGCCTATCTTCATATCTGGCTTCTTCAGCTTTACGGTCCGATACCTTTTGTAGACAAGAACATCGATGTAGCTGCTTCTCCGGAAGAGGTGAAAGTCGTTCGTGAACCTGTGGATCAGGTTGTTTCAAAAATTGTAACTCTTCTGGATGAAGTGATAAATACAAAGGAACTGCCGGATGTGATAAGGGTCCGTGATACGGAATTGGGCAGGATAACAAGACCTGGCGCTATGGCAATAAAGGCCAGACTGCTGACTTATGCCGCAAGCCCTCTTTTCAACGGTAATGAAGACTTCGCTTTCTACAAGGATGCAAACGGAGTGAACCTGATCAATCCTACGTATGATCCGAAGAAATGGGAAACTGCGAGGGATGCCTGCAAGAAGGCGATAGATGCTGCAATTGCTGCAGGTCATGACCTCTATGTTTTCGATGAGCCGGTGAACAATATTTCCGATACGACATTCCTTGAATTGACTCTGCGTCATACCACTACAAAGAAATTCGGTAAGGAATTGCTGTGGGGCCTCGGAAAAAGGAACACCAGGGATCTCCTTGGAATAGCCAGACCTGCACTTACGGACTATCAGTACAAAGATCTCGGATGGTGCAAGATGGAGCATAACCCTACTTTGGGAGTAGTGGAACAATTCTATACCAATCATGGTGTTCCTATTGATGAGGACAAGACTTATGATTATAAAAACAGATATGAAGTGATAGATGTTCCTAAGGATCATTTTTACTATATAGATACTACGGCACGGACAGCAAGACTTCATGTATACAGGGAGCCGCGTTTCTATGCATGGGTAGGTTTTGACAACGGAAAATGGTTCAGTATGGAAGTGGAGGATGACAAGCATAGCCAGGTATTGCATTGCAAGAACGGTGAACTCGGTGGAAGGACATTGCAGAATTACAGTATTACCGGTTTCTATGCAAAAAAACTTATTCCTTATGAACTGGTTATAACCCAGGCTACGCATACCGGTGAACTTTGTGCCCACTATCCTTTCCCTATCATTCGTCTTGCCGACTTGTACCTCCTGTATGCTGAGTGTCTGAATGAATGCAAGGATACTCCGGATGCCGAAGTTTACGAATATATCCAGAAAGTCAGGGACAAGGCGGGTCTGGACAAGGAAACTGGAAGCCTCGTGGATACATGGGCTAAATATTCGAGCAATCCGGACAAGCCTAAGACAAAGGACGGCATGCGTCAGATTATCCAGCAGGAAAGAATGATCGAACTCTGTTTCGAAGGACAGCGTTTCTATGATCTGCGGAGATGGAAACTATGCATGGATTATCTCAACAGGCCTGTCATGGGATGGAGTGTTACCGAAAGCGACGAGACTTTCTATACTCCGGCATATATATATTTCAGGGAGTTTACTCCAAGGGATTACTTCTGGCCAATCAAACTTGATGACCTATACAGGAATAATAAATTGATACAAAGTCCATTGTGGTAGAAAAAATGAAGTTATGAAAAACAGGTTATTTATATTCGGAATGACACTCCTGCTGGTCATGGCAGGATGTAAGGAGATTACTCTCCTTCATCCTTTCGGGGATGATGACGGTGTTGCTCCCGGGCCGGTGAGCAACGTCAAGGTCCGTAATTTTTCGGGTGGAGCAACGTTGTCTTATACTCTGCCTCAGGATGAAGATCTTTCTTATGTATTGGCAACTTTTACCGGTACCAACGGCGAGGCTCGTCAGGCCAAGGCTTCCGGTTATTCGGATTCCCTTGTACTGGAAGGTTTCGGCGACACCAAGGCTTATGAAGTAGAATTGCGTGCTTATGATAAATTCGAGAATGCTTCGGAGCCGGTGAAAGTTAAGATCAATCCTCTTACTCCACCTATCCAGAAGGTTTTCGAATCATTGAAGTACACTATAGACTTCGGCGGTTTTGTAGTTACCTTCGATAACCCTGATAAAGCCGATATCGGTATATATATCACCCGGAGAGATCCTAATACAAAGGAAATGGAATTCTATGACGTTTATTTTACGGAACAGTCTTCCGGAAAATATTCTGTCCGCGGTCTTCCTGACGAGGAAAATGATTTTGGAATTTATGTCCAGGACTATTGGAACAATACATCAAAAACCCTTACATTCACCGATACTCCATGGCGTGAGGATGAACTCGACAATACAAAATATGTAACCGTTGATCCGAGCGGTATCATTGGTGATTTACAAGCCAAGGATATCCATCATCCATGGAGCAATATCTATGATGGTGTCATTGATTGTTGGAATTACGGCCATACCAAATGGCCTGTCGCATTCCCTCACAGGTTTACAATCGATCTCGGTGTTATCGTGAAACTGAGCCGAATGAAGGAATGGCAGCGCAACTGTGATGATACGAGATGGCAGCACGGCGGTTGGAGAATCTTCAATGTTTACGGATGTACGGAAATACTCCCTTACAGCGAGCAGTCCGCATCCGATCCTTTGAAAGGCTGGACGTTGATAGGAGCTTTTGAATCGATCAAGCCTTCCGGTCTGCCTATCGGTTCTGTCAGCGATGAAGATATGCAGCTGCTCATCGATGGTGAAGAGTTTTCATTCGACAGAGATGCTCCTGCAGTGAGATATATCAGATTTGAAGTACTGAAAGTCCATTCAGAGAGTTTGTTCTCATGTCTGAGCGAGATCAAATTGTGGGGACAGATTGAGAATGACGACCCTGACGGGCCGAATGAGAGCAATGTTAACGACAAAAAAGACTAGTTATGAATCTTGATAGAAAATATATTTGCGGCCTGTTTGCTGCAATGGCTGTGGCATCCTTTTCTTCATGCGAGAGTCTGGACCATACCCAGAAGCAGTGGGCTGACGAGAATGAAACCATATTCGTGGGAAAACTGGATTCACTGGAGGTACGTTCCGGAATGAACCGTGTGGAGATAGTCGGACAGACTACTTATATCAGGACAGCCAAAACATGTGAGGTTGTTTATGACGACAAGAAACTCAAATTCAACATGGCTGACATTGTTGGGGAAGATGGTCTTGCGAGGATGATAGTAGACAATCTTGAAGGAGGAAACTATTATTTTGATGTGACGACTTATGATGCGAATGGCAACAAATCTCTTACGACTGAAGTATACGGAAAGGTATATGGAGAAAGCGACGTATTGATGCAGACTCCCAAAAGGATAACCGAGATACTTCCGCAGCCGGACGGCACCATCGACCTGTACTGGAATGATGCAGAAGCAACGTATATTGAAATGGAGTATGAGAAGGAAGACGGTACGATTGAAAAAATAACAATCGACGGAGAAGAGGAATATACTTCGATTGAATCATGGAAACTGGGCGGTGCAATCAATATCCAGGCTTTTGTCCTGAAAAATGAAGATGATCTTGATGCGATAAAACTTGATCCGTTGTCCTATAATTTCCCGGAGAAGATACAAAAGGCTATACCTAAGTTCGGCTCCGGATCGAAGATGAGCCTCGGTCCTTCTTCAGACTGGGATCTTACGGAAAAGTTCACGATGGAAATGATGGCGAGGTATGATGAACTTCGTGGTGGAGACCAGTGTCTGATTTCCAATGAGGGAAGCGGCGGATGTTTCATATTCAGAAACAACGGTACGAATCTCCAGTTTTATATAAATGACGGAGGATGGCGGCTGGCACAGTATGCTCCGCTTGAACTGAACCGCTGGTATCATTTTGCAATAGTCTATGACGGAGCCGCCAAGATGCATGCCATATATGTGGACGGGGTGGAAGTCGCAAGAGGCTCTAACAATGGAATGCTGGAGCCGTCTTCAGATCTTCAGCTCGGTTGCAGTACAAAGTTTCCGGATAGGGCAATGTACGGTGACGTACAACATCTGTCGATATGGTCCGATGTCCGTACTGCGGAGGAAATCGCCGAGGATTTCAAGAACGGCGGAGTATTCGACGGAACCGAAGAAGGCCTGAAAGCCTATTGGGCAATGGATGTCAATTACGGAACTGTGGTTCCTGACATAACGGGCAATTATAATGCGACTTTCGAAAAGGTTACTTGGGTTGATGTGGATTGATGACAATTTTCATAAATCATAGAACTTGAATGATGAGAAAATTTGTTTTTGTAGTTATTCTTAATGTTTTGATATGTCTGGGACTCAGTGCCCAGACATATTCTTCAAAAGTCTGGCAGATCGGTGTGAAGGATGGTGCTTCATCTGAATTCGCATTGAGCGGGAAACATTATTCTGAAATTCCCAAGGCCTTTTCAGAGTCTGCCGTCATCTATTCCGTAGGAGTGAATGATGCCGGTGATGTTCCTTATGCCGTTCCCGGACCGGCCGATTCATGGGCCGGAAATCCGAACGGTACAATCATGGTCCGCTTCGGTGTGGCTTCTCTTCCTGAAAAAACCTCAATGAGACTGGTCATGGATTTTGTCGAGGTGCATGCCGGCCAGGCTCCGAGACTCGAGATATCCCTTAACGGTTTCAGGACGGTAGCCGTTGCTCCGAAAGGTTCGAATATAAATTATCTTGACAATTTCAGCACTTCGTCCAAAGACCTTCAACTGACGGTGGATATTCCTTCCGGAAATCTGAAAGAAGGAGACAATACGCTGATGATAAGGACGTTGTCCGGGAGCTGGATGGTTCTGGATGATATCCGTCTCGAATCCGTATCTCCCGTGAAGGTTGTAAAGGCTTCTTCGGGAGTGTCGGTACTGGGAGCATATTCACAGCCGGGACTCGTTTACGGCAAGAGCCGGACGGAACTTCTGCATCCGATAAAGATAAATGTTGCCAACTGGGGAAAGAAAGATGTGAAGGCCGTGTGGTCGTACGATGGAAAGGAGGGCGGCCAGATTATTCTGAAACCAGGTATGAACAAGGTTGAAGCAGGCATACCGGAGGGATATTCCGACCGGGAAGTCAACATTTCCATTGCAGTCGGACGCAAGGAAGCCGGGTCTGCATCGTTGAAGATTCTTCCTGCGGACAAATGGACTATATATCTCGTCCAGCATACCCATACGGATATAGGCTATACAAAGCCTCAGACCGAAATCCTGACGGAACATCTGAGATACATCGACTATGCGATTGAATATTGCGAGGCCACTGAAGACTATCCGGATGACAGCAGGTTCAGGTGGACATGCGAAGCGTCATGGGCCGTGAGGGAATGGCTGCGCATCCGTCCTGCCAAGCAGGTCGAGAAGTTCCTCCATTATGTGAAGAACGGACAGATCGAAGTTACCGCGATGTTCTTCAACATGTCGGAACTTTCGGGAGAAAACAATTACAAGACATTCCTCGAGCCTGTCGCCGAATTCCATGAACTGGGCATTCCGGTGATGACAGCAATGCAGAACGACGTCAACGGTGTTGCATGGTGTCTTGCCGACTATCTTCCTGAAATCGGTGTCAGATATGTGACAATGGGTTCCAACGGCCACAGGGCGAATATACCGTTCGACAGGCCGACGCTTTACAAATGGGAGTCCCCTTCAGGAAAGAGTGTCATATCCTACAGGTCCGACCATTACATGACCGGCAATTCATGGGGCATAGACAGGGGCGACATGATTTCCGTTGAAAACGGAGTCTTTTCCTATATTGCGTCTCTCAAGCACAGAGGATATGATTTTCCGTTGATTTCAGTTCAGTATTCCGGTTACAGCACGGACAATTCCCCTCCTTCAAAACGGGAATGCGAAATTATCCGGGAGTGGAATGAACGTTATGCATGGCCAAAGTTGAGAAGCGCCACAATCCATGAGTTCATGGAACAGATAGAGAAGAACTATTCCGACAAACTTCCGGTATACAGGGCCGCTTATCCTGACTGGTGGACAGACGGCTTCGGCTCGGCGGCAAGAGAAACGGCTGCCTCAAGAAAAACGCAGTCGGACATGGTTACAATCGAGGGAATGTTGTCCATGGCCGAAAATATGGGTATGAACAATGTCGATGACATTGACAAGGAAATCCGCAGGATTCACGAGAACCTGCTGTTCTATGACGAGCATACATTCGGGGCCGCCGAGAGCATTTGGAATCCTATGAACGAAAATTCACAGGTCCAGTGGGCGGAAAAAGGATCGTATGCATGGGAAGCTCTGAAGAGCACCCAGATGCTTTATGAGACAGCCATAGGATGTATCCAGGGAGAACTTTACAGGTCTGAAAGACCGACTGTCACTTTCTTCAATACATTGGGCTGGGACAGAAGCTCCTTGCTGAAAGTATATATAGATTATGAAATAATACCTAAGGACAGGGCTTTCCGTATTGTAGACGGGAACGGCAATGCCCTTAAGGTGCAGCCATTGAATTCGCGCAGTGAGGGACGGTATTATGCAATCTGGGCAGAAAACATCCCTGCAATGGGTTACAGAACTTACGAAATTGTCCTCGACGAAGGCAAGGCTCCTGTACCTCAGGCATTCGATCTGGGTGACGGAGTCGTGGAGAATGCTTTTTACAAGGTCAAGTTCGACCTGGCTGACGGAGGCATCGAATCCGTATTCGACAAGGAACTCGGCAAGGAACTCATCGACGGAAGTTGTGAATGGAATATGGGTGCCTATATCTATGAGTCTTTGGAAAATGACCGCGGCCAGATGGAGCAGAAGCGTTTTGACCGGTATTCAAGGACCGGACTCAAGGATGTAAGGTATACCGGAGCCTATAAGGGCTTGATCTATAACAGTGTTTATTTTTCAGGCAGGGGAGACGGATGTGATGCTAACGGCGTGAATGTGGAAGTACGCATATACAACGATATCAAGCGTATCGAACTTTGCTATTCCGCAAGGCGTCTTCCTGAAACGGCACCATCCGGCATCTATGTGGCTTTCCCTTTCGCTCTTGATAATGGAAAACTGGCCTTCGACGTGCCCGGCGGTCTTGTATACTCAGGCGAGAATCAGATTCCGAATTCTTCGGCAGCATGGAATACCGTGCAGAATTTCGTGTCGGCACGAAATGATGATTCCCAGATTCTGGTAAGTACCGATGCCATTCCTTTGTTCTTGCTCGGAGAACTGATGAACAATCCGTACAGGTTCCCTCGTACTTATGAAAAGCCTCATGTGTTCTCCTGGGTGATGAACAATTACTGGACTACGAATTTCAGGGCTTCACAGGAGGGTGAACTGAACTGGAATTATGTCATTACTTCCATGGAAGGCAACTCCAATGCCGAGGCCAATGAGTTCGGCTGGGGTAACCGTATTCCGATGTATGCCAGAGTTGTTCCTGCATCAGTAAAGGCCAATTCTGAAAAAAGGGAGGCATCTTTCCTGAAAACAGGCAGCGGCAATATTCTCATGACTTCGTGCATCCCGTCGAAGGTTGAAAAGGGAGCTCTGCTTGTCAATCTGAGGGAAGTTGAGGGGCAGGATGCGGAACTTGCTCTCATAGGCCCTGACGGTTCCGAACTGGAGTTCGTAAAGGTAAACGTTCTGGACGAGCCGGAAGGAAATCCTGTGACAGGAATCAGTTTGAAACCGTATGAGAATGTGTTTGTGAGGGTATCGGTAAAATGATATCCGTCATGTGATATCGGTATGAAACCTTTTCATATCATACTGGCCGTATTGTTGGGAATTGCTTAGGTATCATGCCGGAGCAGCGGGGCCGGACTGTTTCCGACTGGCGATAGCCTGTTTGACGTCGCTGTCGGACCGGACTGTCCGGTTTCCTTTACCGGACAATGCTGCGCGCGGATTCCGATTCCGCTCTCGGATGGGCATGCGATTCGGACAAACTTGAAACATTTCTAAGAACTAAAACTTAAAGAATAAGGAATTAGATAAGAAAAGACTATGAAAAAGTTGAGAAATATAGAATGTATTTTATGTAATTGTTTTTGGCTCTTGGGACTGTTTGGTATAGTCTTCTTGAGTTCAGATTCGTTTATTGATAGTAGAATCATCCCTAAATGGCTTGTTTTTGCTATCATGGGGATTGGAGTCATTATCTATGTTTCTTTAAATTACTTGACTAAAAACCATAATGGATTTAAACTGTTTTTGGATAGTTCGAATCTAAAAACGATTATGTGTGTGGTCATATTGACATTATCAGTTTATGGCATATTACAGTATTTCGGAGTTGCGGGGCATTCAAGAGGTATGCCGGTGTGTGGATGTTACGATAATCCGGCAGGTTTTGCTATAACAGTTTCAGCTTCACTTTCATTCATAATACTTGGCTTTAGGAGTAATAATCGGTATTTAAGGATTTTTCATATAACAACATTTTTAATAGCTATAATTGCCCTGATATTATCAGAATCGAGAGCTGGGATACTGAGTGTAATAGTGATGTTTGTGTTAGGAGGGCACAAGTTTATAAATATCAAACCTACTGTCAAGTGGGGATTGGTTATAGCATTGCTGATAATGTTGGTTCCGTTAGCCATTCAAAAATACGATTCGGCCTCCGGCAGGTTGCTTATATGGACATGTACTCTACTAATGATCAGGGAAAAATTGCTGTTTGGCTATGGACAGGGAGGCTTTGAATCTCATTACATGGACTTTCAGGCTGCATATCTGGGCAATAATCCGGATAACGACTTCATTATGTTGGCAGACACTGTGCAATATCCGTTTAACGAATATCTGTATATCCTGACCAATTACGGAATCATCGGTTTGGGCATTGTTTTGCTATATTTGGGATATCTCTTATATCGCTATACAAAAAACAGGACACCTGAAAGATTAAGCGCTCTTTTAGCTATAATATCTGTAGCTGTATTCGCAATGTTTTCTTATCCTTTGATGTATCCTTTCGTATGGTTCATTTTGGCGTATGGAAGTCTTGTACTGTTTTCCGATATAAAAATCAAGATTCGCCATGACAATTGGATTGTGAAAGTTATTGCCATGTCAGCTATAATCATATGTGTATTAGTAGGCTGGAAGATATACAGATGGTCTGTGGCGGAAATCAGATGGGCGACTGTCGCCAAAACGGTGGAAGTGGATCAGAATACTTTGGATGAATTTGGACGTTTATACAGAGTGCTGTCATCAGACAGATATTTTATGTATAATTATGCCTATACATTGTATTCATCGGGGAATTATGACAAAGCTGCAAGTATTGTTGCCGAGTGCCGTAGATTATGGGCTGATTATGATGTCGAAATATTGTCTGGGACCATTGCCGAAAAAATGGATTTGATTGATGAGGCAATAGAGCATTATACAACAGCCATGAATATGTGTCCCAATCGTTTCAGTCCTCATTACATGCTGATGAGGTTATATGATTCTAATGGTGATGTCGAGTTGGCATTAGAGCAAGCTGTAAAAATCGTTGGCAAACCGATAAAAGTGCAATCTGCCACTGTCGATTATATGGTGCAAGCAGCTGAAGAATTTATAAAAAACACTGAATCATGAAAAAAAATACATTTACAACAATCGTAATTGCCTTTATTCTATCAGCAAGTTGCAGCAATTCCGATAACAAATTGGAGTCGGTACTGACTTTGTCCGGAGAAAACCGTCCCGAATTGGAGAAAGTGTTGGATTACTATTCTGCAGCACCGAATGATTCTTTAAAATACAAGGCTGCACGTTTCCTGATTGAAAACATGCCGGGACATTACTCATACCGGTATGACGATATTGAGTCGCTGTACCATGAGGTGGATTCAATATATACGTTAGACATCAGTCCGGAACAAAAGATGAAGATGGCGGACTCCATAATATTGCGTCATCCTGATTTCGGCAAGAAAACAATAGAGGATTATTCCATTATTACGGCAGATTACCTGATAGACAATATAGAGGACGCCTTTTCCAAATGGAAGTTGCATTATTCCAATAGGGGACTTTCATTTGACGATTTTTGCGAATATATACTCCCGTACAAAACAGTTGAACTACAGGCCTTAGACCAATGGAGAGACACATTGAGGGCACATTTCCCTACCAGATTTTCAACGGACGAACCGTATTACGGGGAATTTTGGCGGTTTTCGCATTACGGTGCGTCTGTTGTTACAAATGCCTTCAGAAGTTACGTAATAAATACAAAACCTTTGAACAAAGGATATAATCACCCCCGTATATTGAATGCCAGAATAATGAGCAGGATTCCGTATGGCCTATGTGACGATTATAGTCTCATATTGGTATCATTACTCAGGAGTTGCGGTTTTCCTGCAGCATTATGTTATGTGCCGATGTGGTCCGATCAAAATAATGGTCACACTTTCGTCTCCGTTTTATGTAATGGAAACAAGAAACTTCCGATGATATGGGGATATGAATCCAACCCTGGAGATGCCTTTCCCGTATCGCAAATTTGTGCTAAGATTTATCAATACACATATGCTCCAGATGAACGTGCAGTCCGTTTTGAAAGGGACTCAGCTTATATTTATCCCGGATTCACTGTCTTTCAAAAGGATATTACCAATGAATGTATTTCCACTTGCAGTAATCTTGCAATCGATGTCGTTGCTGGAAAAGAGTATGGCAAGTATGCCTATATCGCAACGTTCAATGCTGATGCCTGGCAGATACAGGACTTTGGTAGATTGAAAGGGAATAAGGCATATTTCCAGAATATGGGAAAAGAAATAGCCTATTTGGTTTTCGGATATGACGGTAGAGAACTGAAACCTATCAGCAGCCCGTTCCTGCTTCATTGGGACGGAAGTGTGGAATATGTCATTCCGAACACTGATTCGTTGGTAACTATTGATATAGCAAGAAAGTTTCCGCAAAAAGATTTGACTATAGGATTGGAAAGACGTATCGTAGGTGGCAAAATACAAGCATCAAACAGGAAAGATTTTAAAAATTGCAAGACACTTTATACGATAGATACATTGGCAGGACCACTCGTAAAAACAATAAATGCCGATAAACCATATAGATATTGGAGGTTTTTAAGTTCGGATGAAGGTTGGTGCAATTTTTCGGAACTTCAGTTTTATGAGAAAGGAGATACTTCATATACGCCAATGGAAGGAAAAACTATAGGCACATTGGAATTGTATAAAAATAATCCATATTGGGACCCGAAACATGCTTTCGATGGAGACTGGCTTACTACATTCCATTATAAAGATCCTTCAGGCGGCTGGATAGGTCTTGATTTCGGAAAACCGGTATGTGTCGGGAGTTTCCTTTGTGCTCCGAGAAGCGATGACAACGGCATTCATTTAAACGACATGTACGAATTGCTGTATTGGGACAAAGGAGAATGGCAGAGCTTGGGTTGTCAGCCAGGTAAAGAATGGACAATGCAATTTAAAAATGTACCGCATAATTCGCTGTTGCTTCTAAAAAATCATACCAGAGGGAAGCAGGAACGTCCGTTTATCTACCGTAACGGACGACAGGAATGGTGGTAAATGAAATATTCTCAAACCCCTAAATTTATTATTATGGACTCAAGTTAGAACCAAATCCTCAATTGTTTAGGCTTTTATTCAGTTTGTCGCATATATCAAAGACTTTATCTTTATAGTAGTTCTTGAGTAGACATTTGGATTAAGAGTAACTGGCTAGTTGTATTAATTCGGCTAGATTCTATTTAACATTTACGATTTGTCGTGAATTAAATCGTCCTTTAAATGATATCTAAATTTTAGTCCATTTTGATTCCGGAAAGTCCTTATATCAGCTTATAAATGACCAAATAGAATAAAGATATGAATAAAAAATATCTTTATGAATCATTGGTTATTATTTAAATCATGAATAAGATCATTTTATATGGATATCAAAATGATCGGTATAAGTATGAGCGTATTATTTAAAGTTGAACAATTGTACTTTTAAAATCACTAGTGTCCAATAAAATTTAAAACTTAAAATCAAATTGAAGTTGAACAGTCTCATCATCCGCGTCCTCGATAGTTTCGGAACCTTTGAAAAGGTCTCTGATGGAGGTTTTGTCGGTCAGGACTCTGCTCAGTACTCGG
>CASGDV010000022.1 GCA_949300335.1 uncultured Bacteroidales bacterium
TTATCAGATGTGTGAATGCAGGCGGACACACACGATGAATGGATAGAGTCGAATTCGTCCGGTGAGTGGATGAAGAAGCACTCATCCGAAGGGAGAATGGAGACGAAGCCGGAACATGGACGGAACAATGCTGACTTTTCACAATAAAAGAAACTGAGCCCCAGAAAAAATAAAAGATTTTTTGGAAAACTTATTCTCCCAGCGGTTTCAAGGTATGATATACGTTCTGTACGTCATCATCTTCCTCAAGCCTTTCTATAAGTTTGTCTAACTCAACCCTGTCTTCAGCAGGAAGGTCTTTCAGTTCGGTATTAGGAATTCTTGTAAATTCTCCGGCAATCAGCTCGTAACCGTTATCCTCTATATATTTCTGAATATTGTTGAAAGCCGTATATTCGCCGTATATCACAATTTCCTTTTCCTCGTTCTCGTTCTCTTCCTCAAAAACTTCTTCCGCACCGTAATCTATCAGTTCGAGTTCCAGTTCTTCAACATCGACCGGTTTGTCGCTCTTCATTCTGAACACGCACTTATGGTCGAACATGTATTCCACGCTGCCGGAAGTTCCGAGCGAACCTCCGCTTTTTGTGAAATATGACCTTACGTTCGCCACGGTCCTGTTATTGTTGTCCGTCGCAGCTTCAACAAGTACTGCGATACCGTGAGGACCGTAACCTTCGAGTACTATTTCCTTGTAATCGCTCTGATCCTTGTCGCTTGCCCTCTTTATAGCCCTTTCTATATTTTCTTTAGGCATGTTCTCACTGCGTGCGGTCTGAAGTAGTGCGCGCAGGCGCGGATTACCTGTGACATCAGGGCCTCCCTGCTTTACGGCAATCGTGATTTCCTTTCCTATCTTGGTGAAAACACGGGCCATGTGGCCCCAACGTTTGAACTTTCTTTCCTTACGGAATTCAAATGCTCTTCCCATATCTGATATCTAACTTATTTCGCTTGAATCCTTGAGATATATTTGTCAATGTCGTAACCTTCCATGGACTGAGGATACTGGTCTTTTATCTTTTTGTACATTGACAATGCTTTTTCATCCTGTCCCATTTCCTCGTAAGTTACTCCTGCCTTTAAAAGATAAGCGGCTGCATAGATGTTGTCAGCTCTAGATGCAGCTTTCTCGAAATATCCTACTGCCGTAGCATACTCACCTAAACCTACATATGCATCACCGATGCATGCAAGAGCACGTGCAGCCAGGATAGAGTCCTTGCCTTTGTATTTTGATAGATATCCTATGGCCTCGTTGTATTTGCCAAGCTGGAGTTCGCATACGCCGGCATACAGATAAACGGACTGTCCGGCCTTGCTGCCGTAGTCTTCTATCACCTGGGCGAAACCGAGGACATTTCCGTCACCGTTAAGTGCAAGTTCATATTCCTGCGCACGGAAGTTTGCTTCAGCGTGATACATCTGCTCCTGTGCTTCCGCTACCTTGTGCATGTAAGCGAACTTGTGGAAAAGAAAATATGCAAGTCCGATTATGACGACAGCAGCTACGGAGGCAATCATTATCTTGCCGTAATTCTTCAAAAAAACCTCTGTCTTCGAAATCGCTTCAGCAACGACTTCCTGATTTTGTGTTTTAGTCTCTTTTGCCATTATCTTTTGTATTTATTTATCCGTTGATTCTAAGAGGCCGCAAATTTATAAAAAAATGTATAAATTCACAATTATTTGTCTTTAATTTGGTATCTTTGCAAGATAAAGACAAACGATGCCGGTTTTAAAGAAAATAGTAGTGTCCGATTTCAGGAACATCGAATTTCAGGAGATTTTTTTTACTCCGAACATAAATTGTATTTCGGGCAACAACGGCGAAGGCAAGACGAATCTGCTTGATGCCATCCATTACCTGTCGATGACCAGAAGTTCCCTGACTACATCGGACAGATACAATTTCAGATACGGAAAGAATGTTTTTTCCGTTTCCGGAGTCTATGTCATGGATAACGGAACCGAATCGAGGTTTTCCGTACAGGTGACGGCTGGAGGTGAAAAAAAAGTCAAATGCGACGGACACCAGTATGAAAGGATTTCCGAACATATAGGTGTACTGCCGGTCGTGATGGTGTCGCCGTCTGATATTTCCCTGGTCAGTGAATCCGGGGAAGAAAGAAGGCGTTTCGTCAATTCCGTCCTTTCTCAAACTGATCGAGGTTATTTGTCGGATATGCAGCAATATAACAGGTTGCTTCAGCAAAGGAACAGGCTTTTGAAGGAGAACGGACTTGATGTTTCGCTGATTGACGTCATAGACGGGAGAATGTCTGTGTTTGCTGACCGTATTTATAAAGCGAGGAAGGTTTTTGCCGGCAGGCTTGCCCCGGTAGTAGCGGATTTTTACAAGACTCTTTCCGGAGGTACGGAAACAGTGTCTATAGCTTACCGTTCGGATTTAGACAAGGGCAGTCTGGCGGATATTCTTTCTTTCAATCTAGACAAGGACAGGATTCTCAGATATACGACTTCCGGCATTCAGCGCGACGAATTCGTGTTTTCTATGGGGGATGTCCCGATCAGGAGGTGCGGCTCGCAGGGACAGCAGAAATCCTTTCTGGTTTCCCTGAAATTCGCACAATACAGGATAATGAAGGATATATATTCATTTTCTCCGATATTGCTTCTCGATGATGTTTTCGACAAACTGGATATGGGCAGGGTCTCCAATCTTCTTGCCATGGTTTCAGGCAGCGAGTTCGGGCAGATATTCATTACGGACAGCAACAAGGTCAGGATGGCATCCATTGTGGACAGGCTTACGGAGGACAGGGCATATTTCGAAACATCTTCAGGAGTATTTACGAGAATATGAACAGGATAACAATTCTTTCCCGCAGAGAGGCAGCCGGTATTGATGACGTGATTTCCGATTTTCTCAGGGAAATGCGCCTGACGAACGGAATCAACCGCCAGCGTGTTTTCAGTGCATGGGATGCTGTTTCGGGAGCAAAAGAATATACATCGGGGAAATATCTGAAAAACGGAGTCTTGTACTGCAACGTGAATTCTTCTGTTGTCAGAAGCAGGCTGGCGGTGAGAAAAAAGAACATATTGGACGGGATGAATTCATATATTGCTTCGGATTCTTTCAGCAGGATGATGGACAGATACGGCCAGGTTTTGAGAATTAAAGATATAGTGTTGAGATGAAACGGATAAAAATAGTGGCAGACAGCAATATTCCTTTTCTGGAGGGGGTATTCGAGCCTTATGCGGATGTTGTTTATATTGACGGCAAGGCAATTGCACATGATGATGTCAAGGAAGCGGATGCTCTGATAATAAGGACAAGGACCAAGTGCGATGCTGCTCTTTTGGAAGGAAGCAAGGTTTCGATGATAGCTACCGCTACAATAGGAACCGATCATATTGATTTCGATTTCTGCAATGCCAATGGAATTAAGGTGAGGAATGCTGAAGGTTGTAATGCAGGAGGTGTGATGCAGTATGTCTTTTCTGCACTATACGGGACTGCAGCAAGAAATGCCATTAAACTTGACGGTGCGAATTTCGGTATAATAGGTGTCGGCAATGTAGGAAAACTTGTGGCCCATGTCGCAGAATATCTGGGATTCAACGTCCTGAAATGCGATCCGCCAAGAGCGGCGAAAGAAGGACCTGATGAATTCTGCTCCCTTGAATATCTGCTGGAAAATTCAAAGATTGTCACAATGCACACTCCTTTGGATGAAACGACAAAGAAAATGGCAGATGAACGTTTTTTCAATCTCATGCAGCCGGGAGCTTTTTTCATAAACGCATCCAGGGGAGAGGTTGTTGATGAAAGTGCATTGATGGAAGCAATACCGAAACTCGGGCCGGTAATTATCGATACTTGGAACAATGAACCCGATGTAAACAAAGATCTTATCGAGATGGTAGATATTGCGACTCCGCATATTGCCGGTTATTCGTTCCAGGGAAAGATGAATGGTACCGCATCCGCAGTGAGGGCTGTGGCCAAAAGGTTTGGTATCAGTGCATTATATGATTTTTATCCGAAGTCGGACATTCCCGAGGACCAGCCTGTAAAACTAGAACTCAAAGGTATGAACCAGGGCGAGATAACATCTTTGTTTCAATATAATTATCCTATATTTACAGATGATTTCATGTTCAGGCTCAACCCTGACCAGTTTGAGAAAATGCGTTCGGAGTATAAATACAGGAGAGAAATATACATTTGATTTTAACACATATTAATGACCTACAGCTATGTTTACGAATGATGATAGAAGACAGATTGAATCAAGAGGATCGTCTGTGAAGAATGTTGAAGAACAGGTGGAAAGATTCAGAAAAGGCTTTCCCTGGCTGGACATAGATTCGCCGGCCACTCCTGAAAGAGGAATTCTGGTCTTGGATGATGATAAGAGAAAGGCAGCCGTTGACTATTATGATCATGCCGCGGTCAACGGGAAATGCAAGTTTGTCCCTGCTTCGGGTGCCGCTTCGAGGATGTTCAAGGATCTTTTCTCGGCAATGGAAATCCTGGAAAACGGAGGAGAACTCCCGGACGGCTCTCCTGCAGTAAAATTTGCCGATAATATTAGCAGATTCGCTTTTTACAGAAAAGAACTTTTCCAGGAACATGAGGGAAAGGGTACAGCAGGCCGGCTGGCTATATTGAAGAAGACTCTGACAGAAGAAGGCCTGAATTATGGTGTAAAGCCAAAGGGAGTTCTTGATTTTCACAGATATGCCGATGGAGAAATAAGGACGGCGATAGCTGAACATCTTGTGGAGGCCCAGAAATACATGAGAAATGCTGACGATACGGCAAATCTTGTCATTACGGTTTCTCCGGAACACAGGCAGTTGTTCGAGTCAGTCCTGTCGGAAATCAAGGAGTCCTATGAAAAGAAGTATGGCGTCAAATATAATATTTCTTTCACTTATCAGGACAAGTCTACTGACACCGTTGCCGTTGACGTCGAAAACCATCCTTTCAGGACAGAGGATGACAGGCTTTTGTTCAGGCCGGCAGGTCATGGCGCATTGATTCACAATCTGAATGAAATAGGGGAGGAACTGGTATCCATAAAGAATATCGACAATGTGGCTCATCAGCGTTTTCTGGATACTACTGCCCTTTACAAAAAAGTTCTGATGGGAAAAGCCCTTGAATTGCGTGACAGGATTTTCGGCTATCTGAATGAACTTGATGCCGTGACAGGCATGAACATATCGACTTTCAAACCGTATCCATATATACCAGGATATAATGCGATAGGATATGATGAAGCATTTAAGAGCGAAGAATGCCAGATGCTGTGCAATGATATAGAAGAGTTCCTTCTCGATGAACTTTGCATAAGCATGCCTTATGCCGGTGACTGCAAACTGAGAGCGATGAGATTGCGTGAAAAGCTTGACAGGCCTATAAGGGTATGCGGTATGGTGAGAAATCAGGGAGAACCTGGAGGAGGTCCTTTCATTATAAGGGAAAAGGACGGCAGTACTTCACTTCAGATACTCGAAAGCGTTCAGATCAACATGTCTGATGAAAAATGCAGGCAGGCTCTGGCTTCCGCAACTCATTTCAATCCTGTGGACATAGTATGCTGTCTGCATAACTACAAAGGAGAAAAATTCAACCTGACCGATTATGTGGACAATGATGCCGGTTTCATAAGTTCTAAGAGTTACCAGGGCAGGGAACTGAAGGCTCTTGAACTGCCCGGCTTATGGAACGGCGCCATGAGTAAATGGAATACGCTTTTCGTAGAGGTCCCTCTTGAAACTTTCAATCCTGTGAAAGTCGTGCTCGATCTGCTTCGTCCCGCACACCAGTCCGAGTAGTTGGGGATATCTTTGTGAGTGCTTCACATATTCGCAATATTACGATTCCTGGTGGCACCACTTTCAAAATCTCACGGAACGTTGCAACTGAACAAGTTGCAGCGTTTTTTGTTTTTCTGGGGTAAAACGTAAGCATTCGATAAACTACAAGTTTTGAACCTTTATATACAACAATAGCGACTGTCACTATGAACCTAATAGTTGCAGTCGCTATTGTTTTGTTGGACCTATATGTTGCATATGGCATTAGTTGTCAGATTCCCCATGTT